>JAFZPG010000014.1 GCA_017550425.1 Lachnospiraceae bacterium
GGCGCTGGCACTTCCTTACTCGGGGGATAGAGGCCTGAAACTGAAGGATGTGCAGGACGGTAAGGCTTCCATGGATGAATTCCTGGCGCAACTGTCCGACGAGGATCTGTGCTGCATCGTCCGCGGCGAGGGCATGGGCTCACCGAAAGTCACACCCGGCACGGCGGCAGCATTCGGCGGCGTTTCCGAAAAACTGAAGAACTACGGCATCCCCTGTGCCTGCTGCAGCGATGGCCCCTCCGGCATGCGCATGGACAGCGGCACGAAGGCATTTTCCCTGCCGAACGGAACGTTGCTCGCCTGCACCTTTGATGATCAACTGAATGAAGAATTATATTATCATCTGGGCCTGGAGATGGCGTCGAATAAGATCGATTGTCTCTTGGGACCCGGCATGAACCTGCATCGTTACGTCCTGAATGGTCGTAACTTCGAGTATTTCTCGGAGGATCCGATGCTGACCGGACGGATCGCGGCAGCGCAGAGCCGCGGCTTAAACCGCGCCGGCGCTTCCTGTACGCTGAAGCATTTCTGCGGAAACAACCAGGAGAAGAACCGTCATTTCACGGACAATGTCATCTCGGCGCGCGCCCTTCGCGAACTCTACCTGAAAGGCTTCGAGATCGCGATCAAAGAAGGAAACGCGAAGCTTGTAATGACGACCTATGGTCCGGTCAATGGTGTCTGGACGAATACACGTTACGACCTCCTGACGACGATCCTGCGTGGCGAATGGGGCTTTGAAGGCGTGGTCATGACCGACTGGTGGGCGAATACCGGCGAGGTCGGGAAGGAAGTGAACCGCACGAATTTCGCGGCGATCGTACGCGCGCAGAACGATTTCTATGCGGTATGCCCGGATGCTTCGATCAACAGCTCGGGCGACAACCTGGCACAGAGCCTGGAGGATGGCACACTGACACGCGGAGAACTGCTCCGCAGCGCGAAGAACATTTGCCGATTCCTGCTCACAACGAGAGCCATGCAGCGCTTGAATAATGCGGAAGAAGAGATCGAGGTGATCAACCGCAAGGAAGAAGACGAGCCGCTGGATCTGTCCCGCATGGTCTACTACAAGGTAGAAGGCGATGTGACCGAGATCCCGATGGAGGACGTCGAGGTGGCGATCGGTTGCAGTTATGTATTTGCACTCGACGTGGCCGAGCGTGCGGTCTACGATTTCGAAGTGACCGCAAGTTCCGAACTGTCGCCGCTTTCGCAGACGCCGATCGCGTTCTACTTCCAGGGAATTCTGGGCACCGTATTCACGTGGAACGGCACTGAAGGCAAGCCTGTGACCATGAGCAAACCGCTGTTTACGTCGTCCCGTTACTGCGTCGTTCGCATGAGTTTCGGCGGAAACGGACTGAAGCTTCATAAGATCCGTCTGGTGAAACAGTCGAAAAACGAGGATATTCGGCCTTCGGAAGACTTCATGTTTGGATAAATCATGGAATTTCAAAGAATTAGCCCTTTACAAAAGCAGGTATCTATGTTATAGTTACGTTTGGATTTATCGCGCCGCTGCTCAGAAGTCGGTTTCTCCGACCGCTCCTTGGTATCGGTGAGGGTAAAGAACGGCATTTGCCGTATCATATTTCAGGAGGACTTTGAAATGATTTCAAAGGAAAAGAAGGCTGCTGTGATCGCAGCATACGGAAGAACCCCCGAGGACACAGGTTCACCCGAGGTTCAGGTTGCAATTTTGACCGAGCGCATTAAGGAGCTCACCGCTCACCTTCAGCAGAACCCGAAGGATTATCATTCCACCCGTGGTCTGATGAAGATGGTAGGTCAGAGAAGAGGTCTTCTCGATTACCTCAAGAAGACAAACCTTGAGAGCTATCGTGCACTGATTGAGAAACTCGGTCTTCGTAAGTAATTGTAAAAGCAGAGTGATCTGCGGCAATGTAAGGCCGGGCATGAATTTGTCCGGCCTTATTTACGAAGATGGTTCTTTCGAAACCCCATGTAGCAGAAAAACCCAGCAAAAAGGCGCCAGGCGTTCGCACGAAACCGCTGAAAAGGCGAAAAAGCATTTTCGTTTTTTCAGTAGTTTCGGACGAGGCGGCGCCGGAAAAGGAGACAACATGTACAAGTCATTTACCATGGACCTGGCAGGACGTGAGCTTCGCGTAGATATCGGAAGAGTCGCTGCCCAGGCAAACGGAGCGGCTTTCATCCACTACGGTGAGACCGTTCTTCTGTGTACCGCGACCGCGTCGGATAAGCCGCGTGACGGTATCGATTTCTTCCCTCTGTCCGTAGAGTACGAGGAGAAGATGTACGCAGTCGGAAAGATCCCGGGCGGTTTCAACCGTCGTGAGGGCCGCGCATCGGAGAATGCGATCCTTACTTCCCGTGTTATCGACCGTCCCATGCGTCCGCTGTTCCCGAAGGATTACCGCAACGACGTGACCCTGAACTGCCTTGTAATGAGCGTAGATCCCGCTTGCAGCCCTGAGCTGACCGCAATGATCGGCGCTTCCATCGCTACCAGCATTTCGGATATCCCGTTTGACGGCCCGATCTCTGCGACCCATATGGGCCTCATCAACGGCGAGCTGATCTTCAACCCGACCGCTGAGCAGAAGAAGGTATCCGATCTGGCTCTGACCGTAGCTTCCACAAAGGAGAAGGTCATCATGATCGAGGCCGGCGCTAAGGAAGTTCCGGAAGACGTTATGGTTAAGGCGATCTATGCAGCACACGACCTCAACCAGAAGGTCATCGCTTTCATCCAGAACATCGTGGATGAGTGCGGTAAGCCGAAGCACGCTTACGAGAGCATCGACACTCCCGCGGATATGTGGGAGGATATGGTAGCATTCATTACCCCCGAGGCTATGGAGACCGCCGTATTTACCGATGATAAGCAGACCCGTGAGGCAAACATTAAAGAAGTAGAAGAGAAGCTTGCTGAGCGTTATGCCGAGACACATCCCGAGTGGGTTCCGCTGATCGGCGAGGCTGTATACAAGTTTGAGAAGAAGACCGTACGTAAGATGATCCTGAAGGATCACAAGCGTCCCGACGGCCGTGCCATCACTCAGATCCGTCCTCTGGCAGCAGAGATCGACATCGTTCCCAGAGTCCATGGTTCCGCTATGTTCACCCGTGGACAGACACAGATCTGCAACGTTACGACTCTGGCACCGCTTTCCGATGCACAGCGTCTGGACGGCCTGGATGACAATGAAGTATCCAAGCGTTACATGCACCACTATAATTTCCCGTCCTATTCGGTAGGTGAGACAAAGCCCAGCCGCGGACCGGGACGTCGTGAGATCGGTCACGGCGCATTGGCCGAGAGAGCCCTTCTTCCGGTAATTCCTTCCGAGGAAGAGTTTCCTTATGCGATCCGCCTGGTTTCCGAGACCTTCGAATCCAACGGCTCTACCTCTCAGGCATCTGTCTGCGCATCCAGCCTCTCTCTGATGGCTGCCGGTGTTCCGATCAAAAAGCCCGTTGCAGGTATCTCCTGTGGCCTCGTTACCGGCGACACCGATGATGATTACATCGTCCTGACCGATATCCAGGGCCTCGAAGATTTCTTCGGCGACATGGACTTCAAGGTTGCAGGTACGAAAGACGGTATCACAGCGATCCAGATGGATATCAAGATCCACGGTCTGACCCGTCCGATCATCGAGGAAGCATTTGCAAAGACTAAGGCTGCCCGTTACTACATCCTGGATGAGGTTATGGCTCCTTGTATCGCTGAGCCTCGTAAAGAACTCGGAAAATACGCACCTCGCATTACTTCGATCCAGATCGATCCGGATAAGATCGGTGATGTTATCGGTAAGCAGGGTAAGGTCATCAACCGTATCGTTGACGAGACCGGCGTTAAGATCGACATCTCCGAAGAGGGTGTTGTATCTATCTGCGGAACCGAGCCGGAAGGCATCAATAAGGCGATCGAATACATCCAGACCATCGTTACCGAGCCCGAAGAAGGCATGTTCTTCACCGGTAAGGTCGTCAGCATCAAGGAATTCGGCGCATTCGTTGAGTTCGCTCCCGGTAAGGAGGGGATGGTTCACATTTCCCGCATCGCTAAGGAGCGCATCCGCACCGTAGAAGAGGTTCTTACCCTCGGCGACATCGTTAAGGTCGTTTGCCTCGGTAAGGATAAGATGGGCCGCATGAGCTACTCCATCAAAGATGTAGAAGCTTACGAGGCTAAGGCAAAGAACTGATATCAATAATATAGATCTATATTTGCGATGATGGAAAGTGGAATGGTAGATTTACTGTTCCACTTTTTATCAAAGGAGACGCTGATTTATGAAATACAAAAACGGAGTAAAGACTTTACTGCTCATGTTAATGCTGGTGTTTGCCTTAACCGCCTGCAAGACCGGTAAAGATCCCGAGCCTACACAAGAAGCACCAACGACGACCGAGGCGTTGACAACAGCGACACAGGAAGACGGAACGAAACCGGTCGAGACAGAAGGAACTGCACAGACGACGCAGGTTCCGGAAGATACGAAGCCGGTTGATCCCCGTCCGACCGTTGTTACCGATCCGATCCTGTCCGTAAAGTCCGGATTTTACAATAATGCGTTCGAATTGGAGATGACAGCGACGGAGGGAGCGGAGATCCGCTATACGACGGACGGAAGCGAACCCACGGAAAAATCGCAGTTATATACACAGGCGATCCCCATTTCCGAATCGAAAGATAAGATCCTGAAAGCAACGATCATCCGCGCGCGTACGTTTGGCGCAAATGAAAACGTGTCCGACATCACGACGGAAGTCTATTTTGTCGGTTCCGGTGCGGAGGAGCGTTTCAGGGATATCGTTATCAGTATCGTCGGCGATCCGGCCGGCCTGACCGGAGCTACGCGCGGTATCTTCAGCAACCGGAATTACAATAATCGCGGTCGCGAGTGGGAGCGTGCCGTATCCATCAAGATGTGGGATTCGGATGGAAATCTGGTCCTGGATCAGGACGGCGGTGTTCGTGTGTACGGAGCATATTCCCGACAGTATGCTTTGAAATCCATGAAGATCTTCTCCCGCAAATCGTATGATGCCGAACATCCGGATTTTGAAACGGATATTTTCCAGACGCCTAAGGCGAACGGCGTCGATGTGATGAGCGTATATGACAAACTCGTCATCCGAAGCGGCGGAAATGATTTCCAGTTTGCTTTCATGCGTGATGAACTCAATCATTTGCTTCTGCAGGAAGCGGGATATCCCGATTATGAAAATGTGCTTCCGGCGGTCGTCTATCTGAACGGCAAATACTATGGCTATTTCTGGCTGCATGAGTCTTATTGCGATGACTACTTTAAAGAGAAGTACGGCAAGAAGGAAGGCGGTCGCGGCGATTTCATCGTGATCGAAGGATCCGAGAAAGAGAAAAAAACGGATGATGACGACGAAGACCAGAACAAAGCGGCAGCAGAGTATAACGAAATGTATGCGAAGTATGCCGAAGCCGATCTGACCGATGATGCGATCTACGAGGAACTTCGCAAAACGATCGATGTAGAGAACTATCTGGACTATTTTGCCGTTAACCTGATCATCAACAATAAGGACTGGCCGAACAATAACTATAAATGTTTCCGTTATTATGCTTCCAACGGTGAAGAATACGGCGAGGGTGTTTATGACGGACGTTGGCGTTATCTGCCGCATGATATGGACTATTCCTATTCGATCTACGGTCAGTATGAGGTCATGCCGGAGTACGACATGCTCGAAGTCCTGCTCAGGAAAAACGACGAAAGAAGTGCTCCTTTATTTGCTTCGCTGATGAAGCGCGAGGATTGCAAAAAGTATTTCAAGGATAAAGTCGTGAACTTGCTGGAAACGACATTTTCCGAGGATTCGATCTCGGCTCTTCTGAATCGCATCATGGAAGAACGTGAGTACGAGATGGATTATTATTTTACCTATCTCGAGCAACTCAGTCACACGGACCGCAGCGTTTGGGCGAACCCGTTCTCCTTTGCAAGTTTTGTCGATCAGATTCGTGATTATATCAAGCGCAGACCTGCAATTTTATTAGAAATTTTAGAAAAACGTTTGCCTTAATACTTGCAGACGTAAGGAATTTTTGATACAATTAACATAGAAGTGGTATTGGCTTTGCACAATTGTTTCTTCAATTGTTTATCTGGGCCGATTTGTTGTAATTTTTCACACAATTCCACTCGAAAGGACTGTAAACATGAAGTTCATTTCAACAAAAGATGCACCCGGCGCGATCGGACCTTATTCACAGGCGATCGTAACCGGAGGTTTGGTTTATACATCGGGCCAGATCCCGATCGATCCCGCAGTCGGCGATGTTACGACCGATACGATCGAAGAGCAGACAGAGCAGTCTTGCAAGAACATCGCAGCCATTTTGAAGGCGGCCGGCACCGATATGGAGCATGTCATCAAAACGACTTGCTTTTTGTCGGACATGTCATTATTTGCCCGCTTTAACGAGGTGTATGCAAAGTACTTCATTTCGAAGCCTGCGCGTTCCTGCGTTGCGGTAAAAACTCTGCCGAAGAATGTTATGTGTGAGATCGAGGCGATCGCGAAAATCGGGGAATAAAACGCGATCACGGCCGGATGGAAGGTAAGAGAAAGGGAGCAATATGGAGCAGAGGACGCATCGCAACGCATCCTTCATACGTCTGCTGTTACCGATGATGTGCATGATCATTTGCATGATCGGTTCTTTGTATGCGTGCTCTGCGCCGAAAGTGGTCTTTCCGACGGATGATGAGATCCGCGCCCTGGTTCTGACACAACTCCGGGACAGCGAGTTTTCGAATGTCACGAAGTTTGTCGTATTCGAGATCCACGACCGGGTTTCGGACGCAAAGAAGAAAGAAGACAGCATGCGGATCGATCTTGCATTCGTTGCTGACGACATCTATTATTCCCGTTCGTATTCTTTGACCCTCCATTATGAGAACGCCTGGAAGATCGTTTCGATCGAACCTTATGAGCAAGACAACTGGACGGATTATCCGATGGCCGGTGTTTCGGAAGAACGCTTCCTCAAAGATCTGAATGGCCTTTCCTATTCAGCCGGCGGTATCGATTATACCCTGACGACGAAAGATGTGGTCTATTCCGACGTAGATAAATGGGAGAACCTTCCCGAGAACCGTTCCGGGATCTCGATGAAGATGACCGTGACCCGCGATTCTTTGGTGCATACATTGTCCGTATCGGGAGAGTATCGGTATCTGCCCGGTCAGGGCTGGATCCAGTCCGGTAAGTTTAACATCAATGTGATCCAGAAGATCACCGCTACGATCACTGATGAGATGATCACGATGGCGATCGAGAAACTTCGTGTTTCCTATCTGGAGCATGATTTTGATTTCAAAGAACTCTCACAGGTTTCCTGGAGAAAGAACGGTGACGCTTCCGTCGATCATGAGAACAATGAGGCGACTGTGCATGTGATCGCGCGAGGAGAGACCGACCTTCTCTATGTCGAGACCGATGTTTCCCTGATCTTTAAATACAGTGACGGATGGTATTATTATCGGACCGAGTCGTACGGGACCGAGATCAAAGTCGGCTATCGTAATTCGGACCATGCGATCACGGAACAGAAACTGCGCGAGACATTGATCGCCAATAAGTTCCGTTACGGTTATGCTCCGGATGCGACACTGACCGAGGAAAATATCTCTGACCTGGAGATCACGGATTATCATATCCTTCAGGATGGGAAACGCCAGCAACTGTCATTCAAATACACGTTGGTATTCGATCGCGCAACCGTTTCGATCTCAGGCGAATCGGTCTATGCCTATGATGAGGCAACCGATGCGTTCTCGCTTGCTTCCCGTTCGTCTTCATCGAATATCGAACAGATGAGGCTTCAGGGATGCTGGTACGGGAAGATCAAGCATTCACCGAATGTGGATCAGTACCTGATGCTGGTCCTGAATGAGATGGACGAAAAGGGCGATATCGACGCTGTTCTGGTTTATCGTTGTGTGGAACTGGACAGCGATATGACACCGGATACTTCCTCACTTCAGGGTGCGCTTCATATGCAGGGACACTGTGATACCGAGAATATGCTGCGTCTTACGTTTGCTTCTGTCGGCTGGTTGAAGATGACAAAGTACAGCACCATTTCCCGCCTCTCGGGTTACTTTGATTTTGCGGCAAATTGTCTTGCCTCCGATGTCAATACCGATATCACATTCAGTTCGGATAAGCCGGAAGGGTTCCCGGACCTCACCGATCTATATAATTCGATCGTACAGTCCGCGCAGTAGGATATATTCTTATGCTTGCGGAACGATATAGAGAATCAACATGAAAGGAAATGCCCGGGGAGTCCTCCCGGACGCTATCGAAAAATGAACAAGAACGCTAAAATCGAAACTATTTGTGTACAAGGAGGATATGAGCCGCAGAACGGCGATCCCCGCATTCTGCCCATCATCCAGAGCACAACGTTTAAGTATGATTCCAGTGATGACATGGGTAAGCTTTTCGACCTGGAAGCTTCCGGCTATTTTTATTCCAGACTGCAGAACCCGACCTGTGATACGGTCGCTAAGAAGATCTGCGAGTTGGAGGGCGGCGTCGCAGCGATGCTGACCGGTTCCGGCCAGTCGGCGAATTTCTATGCGATGTTCAACATTGCCGGCGCAGGCGACCACATCGTAAGCTCCGCGCCGATCTACGGCGGTACTTCCAACCTCTTCACGGTTACCATGAAGAAGATGGGCATCGAAGTTACGCTGGTGGATCCCGATGCTTCCGAGGAGGAGATCGCAAAAGCTTTCCGTCCGAATACCAAGGCTTTATTCGGCGAGACCATTTCGAACCCTTCCTGTATCGTTCTGGATATAGAGAAGTTTGCGCGCATCGCTCATTCCCATGGCGTTCCGCTTATCATCGATAATACATTTGCCACACCGGTAAACTGCCGCCCGTTTGAGTTCGGCGCAGATATCGTCGTTCATTCCACCACGAAGTACATGGATGGACATGCAATGGCAGTTGGCGGCTGCATCGTGGATTCCGGTAATTTCGACTGGAACGCGCATGCCGACAAATTCCCGGGGCTTACGACACCGGACGAATCCTACCATGGCATCATTTATACCGAGCGTTTCGGTAAGTTGGGCTATATCACGAAGGCGACCGCACAGCTCATGCGTGACCTCGGTTCCATCCAGTCTCCGCAGTCGGCGTTTTTGTTGAATGTCGGTCTGGAGACACTGGCTCTTCGTATGGAGCGCCACTGCTATAACGCGCAGAAGGTTGCCGAGTTCCTGGAGGCCAATGAACACGTTGCCTGGGTCAGCTATCCCGGTCTTGCTTCCAGCAAGTATAACGCGCTTGCAAAGAAATATTGCCCGAAGGGCACCTGCGGCGTTCTGGCGTTTGGCTTAAAGGGCGGAAAAGAAACTGCGGTGAAGTTCATGGACTCCCTGAAGATGATCGCCATCGTAACTCACGTTGCAGATGTACGTTCCTGCGTATTGCATCCCGCCAGTCACACACATCGTCAGCTCTCTGAGCAGCAACTGATCGAGGCAGGCGTTCAGCCCGATCTGATCCGCTTCTCCGTAGGTATCGAGCACATCGACGACATCCTCGGAGACGTACAGCAGGCATTGGATGCGGCGTATAAAGACTGAGTTAAGCCTAGTAATTAGTTTCATATTTGAGACCCGGTTTTCACAGACCGGGTCTTTTTTTGGGGTACGATCGACGGCGAACGGTTCACTGCGCTGTGAAAAAACTGCCGCCCCTTCAGAGGCTTTTTTCATCAGCTCGATCACATGTTCGCCTTACGATCGCAAGCCCAATGAAGTTACACCCCGGCCTGTGAAAACCTTAGACTGTGAGTATGATTCGCTTAGTTTTTAAAGATGAAGAGAAGAAAAAGTTTAATGGTGAGTGAGTTGATGGGGCAGTTTGAGTAAAGCTTGAGTGGGGGAGCACAATCTTCCGGGGCTGTCAAGGGAACCTCTGCGAGGTGCTGCGCACCCTTGACCGCCCCGGAAGATCGTGCTGTGATGTGATCAAGAGAGATGTAACCATCTCTCTGTAACCTAAGGTTACCACCGGGGATGATGCATCTTTTCTTGCTTAATGATACTGGGGGCTATTCTCCCTATCTTGCTTAAAAGGACGGCGCGAGCAGTTTTAAAGACGAGAGGATCCGAAGCGCCATATCTCCTTACAAACTTTCTGAAACTAATCATATCGCGCCATTATGGGGAGAAAATGTGCCGCCCGATCTTCCCTCGGCACGCTTAGTGTGAGGGGGACGGGGATGCGTGCGAGCACAAGTCGGACATGAGAGCGAGCTGATGATAAACGCCGCAGATGAGCTGACGGATGCGGGTCAAAAATCGAATTTCCGAAATCGGTTTTTGCGCGTCGCTGAGGGCGTTTTCGCGTCAGGCTAGCCTGACGCTATCAGGAAAACGGCCGACATCGACGCGGGGCCCGCGATCCGTCAGTGAACTCTGCGGTAATGTTTATCACAGCGCAGTGAACCGTCCGACGACGCTCGCATGCATCCCTGACACAGATTAGGTGAAGCGGGCCGAGCCGCAGATCCGGTGGCAGATAAAACTTGCAAACACACGGCGCAATGTGATAAAATACAGGTAGTTTGTAAGGAGGTGTGATCGCCTATGGATTCTCGTCTTAAAATCTGGGAGCGCAATCTGCTGGACCTGTCCCTGCGTAATGTTTTTCTGAATTTCCGGGGCAATAAGGGCGCTGTACAGATCTTTACCACAGACGACCTGATCGATCTGGAAAATGCACTCAGTTCCGGCACGGAGTACCGGCTACAACCGGCGCCCGAAAAATCGCTGGCCGGCCTGCAGGCAGAGTCCGGATTTTATTATCATACAGAACGTGCTCAGGAGACAGAAGCCGAGATCTTGAAGAATGCATTTGCCTCGAATCGGCTACTGACCTGTTGCACGGAAGAAGCGCAGAAGAAGATGCTTCTGGCGCTGTATCGTGAGTCGAAGAACAGCATGGAGGAAAACGGCGCGAATACTTTGTATCTGGCGCTTGGTTTCCTGCGCTGGTATGAGGACGATAAGGCGGATAAAGAGCGCCTGGCGCCTCTGGTCTTGTATCCCATCGATATCACCCGTAAGATCCACGAACAGTCCTATACGATCAAACTGCGCGATGAAGATCCGCAGATGAACGTGACGCTGCTGGAAATGCTTCACCAGAACTACGGGATGAAGATCGACGGGCTGGATGAACTGCCCTATGATGAGCAGGGCGTGGATATCGCAAAGGTCTATGCGGATGTGGCGGAACTTGTCTCCGGCATGCCGCGTTTTGAGATCGTCAAGATGGCTTTCCTCGGGATCTTTTCTTTCGGCCGCTTCATCATGTGGAACGACCTGAAGAACCGAAAGGAAGATCTGATCAAAAACCGTCTCGTCGAGAGTCTGGCCCGAGGGTATCTGACGTACACGTCCGAAGATCATTTTCCGAAGCCGGAGGAACTGGACAGTGCCGCGGTCAATGAGAACCTGGCGGTACCGCTTTCTGCGGATGCCTCCCAGCTGACGGCGGTGGTCGCTGCCGCCAGAGGCAGCAGTTTCGTCCTGCACGGACCGCCCGGAACCGGTAAATCCCAAACCATTACGAATATCATCGCTAACGCGCTGTATCAGGGAAAAAGCGTGTTGTTTGTTGCGGATAAAATGTCCGCGCTGTCTGTCGTTCAGAAACGACTTACGAAGATCGGCCTCGGACCGTTCTGCCTGGAACTGCACTCCAATAAAGCACGGAAACGTGATGTTTTGGAACAACTGCAGCGGACGTTGGAGCTGGGACGCATTGCCCCGGCCGAAGGCTTTGAAGCGAAGGCGCTTCTGCTTCAGCAGATCAAAGATGAACTGAACGGAGTCATGAACGAACTGCACCGGACACGTCCGTGCGGTTATTCGCTGTACGACCTGGTCGGCATGTATGAGAATTATTCCAACGGGCCGGCGTATGAACTGACGATCCCCGATTCACTGATCGAACAGACGACTCCGGAGCGTTTCGTGCAGTATCACAATGTGCTGAACAACTGTGTGGTCGCGGCGAAAGAGTGCGGCGATCTGGTGCGCAACCCCTTCCGTCTGTTTTCTTCACGTGAGTACAACGCGATGCTCCGCGACGACATCTCAACGGCACTTAAGAACTTCCTGAATGTTCTTTCGCCGGTGGGGGATTATTATCGTTACTACGCGCAGAAACTGAATTATGCAAATGCAGGGCAGTACAGTTCCGTGCCGGTCATGGCCGAATTGCTTCCATTGACCCTGACCACCCCGTATCTGTCAGGTGAGGTGCTCTGCGGATCTCCCGTGGACAATGCGGACGCCGTCATCCGGGAACTGATCGAAAAGGGGCGCGAACTCACCGCTCAGAGAGAGCAGTTGCTTGCGACCTATCAGCCCGAGATGCTCACCTACGACTACAAGGGTGCCCTCGAGCGCCTCAATAAGGCGGAGAAAGCTTTCTTCCTGTTCCGGGGAGGTAAGGTAAAAGATGTGGTCCGTGAGATCAACGGGATGGTGAAGCCGGAGAGCGGCATCTCCCTTACCAAAGAGACCGTTCCGGAGCTTTTCGCGAGCCTGAAGAAATATCATGACATCGAAGAATATATACAAATGGCGAACCCGAATGCCGTTGCCCTGCTGGGGGCTGACTGGAAGGGCTGCGACACCGATTTCGAAGTCCTTTCGCAGAAGTTCGAAGCATCCGTGCGGATCCGCGGCTGCATTTCGAAACTTGTATTTTCCACGCAGGAGCGAAGCGAGATCGGCATGCGCGTCGGCGAGATCCTGAAAGATCGCGAGAACTGGGCACGTGAAGAAGACAAAGACATTCAGAATTTTGTCGCTCTGCAGAAGGAACTGTCCGCGTGCGAAGATACGTTGCGTTCGACCTACGGCATCCGCATGGATGCATTTTGGAACGAACCCGACTGGTTTACGACCGTGGGCAATCAGTGCCTGAGTTGGCGGAATCATATCTCGGAACTGCGTGACTGGGTGAACTTCCTGAACATGCAGGATGAAGCGATCGCCATGGGCCTCGGTGATGAGGTATCGGCGCTTCTCGACGGTGATGTTCCGCCGGAAGATCTTTCCCGCGCATTCTATCAGAAACTGACCTATCGGATTATCATGCAGATCATACAGTCGACACCGGTGCTTTCACGCTTCCATAAAGTGCAGTTTGAATCGTTGATCGACAGCTTCAAAAAGACCGAAGACGAACTCAATTCGCTTCTGGTCCAGGAGATGGCGGCGCGCCTCTCCGCGAAGATCCCCAACGCCGGCGAAGATGTGGCAGCGTCCTCTGAAGTCGCTACCTTGAAGAAAGCGATCAAGAGCGGCGGAAAGCGTCTGTCGATCCGCAAACTTTTCGAGAAGATCCCGGGCCTGCTGCGC
Source organism: Lachnospiraceae bacterium (assembly GCA_017550425.1). Lineage (GTDB taxonomy): Bacteria > Bacillota > Clostridia > Lachnospirales > Lachnospiraceae > UBA1201. Next base: position 13,446 of record JAFZPG010000014.1, read on the forward strand.
CTGATGTGCCCGTGTATGCTTATGAGTCCCATTTCGGTCGCGCAGTTCATTGACCCCGCGTATCCGATGTTCGACCTGATCGTATTCGATGAGGCATCCCAGCTTCCGACCTGTGAGGCGGTGGGTGCCATCGCCCGCGGCCGGGAGTGTGTGGTCGTCGGCGACCCGAAGCAGCTGCCTCCGACGAGTTTCTTCAAGACGCAGCTCAACGAAGAAGAATTCGAGGACATCACACTGGAGAGCCTGCTCGACGACTGTCTGGCCCTGTCCATGCCGGAATGCCATTTGTTATGGCACTACCGTTCGAAGCATGAGAGTCTGATCGCTTTCAGCAATCGGACCTACTACGAAGATAAACTTTACACCTTCCCGACTCCGGGCAATATGGTCTCCAAGGTCAGCCTGGTCCAGGTGGAGGGACACTATGAGCGCGGCGGTTCCAAGCGGAACCTGGCCGAAGCAGAGGCACTGGTCGACGAGATCGTGCGTCGCGTAATGGACGACGAACTGGTGAAAGAAAGCATCGGCGTCGTTACATTCTCCCTGGTACAGCAACTGTGCGTCCAGGACGTTCTGGATGACCGCATCGTGAAAGACAGCGCGCTTGAGGAGCGTCTCAACCTGCTGCCTGAGCCGATCTTCATCAAGAACCTGGAAAATGTACAGGGCGATGAGCGTGACGTGATCCTGTTCTCGGTAGGCTACGGTCCCGACGAAGAGGGCAAGGTCTCCATGAACTTCGGACCGTTGAATGCGGATGGCGGCTGGCGCCGTCTGAATGTCGCGATCACCCGATCCCGCACCGAGATGATCATATTCTCCGTGCTTAAACCGGAACAAATCGACCTGAGCCGCACGAAGGCGGAGGGCGTGGTCGGACTGAAGGGCTTCCTGGAATTCGCCCGCAGCAAAAAAACGACCGGCCATTACGACATTTACCAGACCGAGATACGCAGAAGCCAGACCGAGCAGTGGATCGCCTCCTTCCTTACGAAGGCCGGCTACAAAGTACACTGCGGCGTCGGTGCTTCGAATTATAAGATGGACATTGCAGTCTGCGATCCCGAGAATAAAGAGCAGTACATGCTCGGTATCATGTGCGACGGTGCGATGTATAAAGCCGGACAGACGGCGCACGACCGCAATCTGGCACACCGGTCCATGCTGGAGAGCCTGGGATGGAATATCTACCGTGCCTGGGTGCTGGAGTGGCTCGACGATCCCGAAAAACAGAAGAGCGAACTGTTTGCTTATCTGGAGGGGCTGCGGATGCCCGAGACCGTAGAGGTCAATGTTCCCGCAGAGGAAGAGACGAAGAAACTGACACCGGAAGAGATGCTGGCAAATATGCCGCGTCTGGAGGCGGAAGAGGATACGTATAAGATCCCGTACCGCAAGGTCAGCTTTGCGACCTCCTATGAAAGCGAGGATTTCTACAAACCGCAGACGCTGCCGCTGATCGTGCGGCTGATGGAGAAAACATTGACCGCAGAATCGCCCATCGCAAAATCGCTTCTGTATAAGAGGATCTGCTCTGTTTTCCATATCTCGAAGATGGGAAGCAAGGTCTACGATATCCTGGAAAATGCGATCGGCCGCGTGAAGGTGGAACTGTTCACCGAAGAGGCGGGCGAGACCTTCCTGTGGAGGACCCAGCCGTCCGGAAACTGGATGGTCTATCGTTATCCCGCCGCTACGAACGACCGCCGCGACATCGAAGAGATCCCGCTGATGGAGATATCCAACGCGGTGTATGGTCTGCTCCGCGCGCAGTATAATATGACGCTCGCCGATCTGAGTAAAGCCGTCGCAAAATACTTCGGTTACATCCGCATGGGTGAGAGCGTGGAGAGCCGCATTTCCGATGCCATCATGCTGACGAGCGACCGTAGCCTTCTCATGCGCGATTCCGATCAGACGCATGTGACCGCAAATGTAAAAAACTGACAAAATAGTATAGAAAATCAAGGAAATTTCCGCTTATTTTCCGCGAAATTTCCTTGACATCGTTTCGGCATTTCATTATAATGGAAACAGACTATTAGAAGGACGATTTGCGCGAAAATCGTCGATGGAGGGTAAAAATGATCAAAAGTGTATTTGATTCGTCGTTCCGTAAGTACGGAAAGGTTGTAGAAGGCTATGATATCAAGGCGCTTTCAGAGGAAATGATGAAGCTTCCCTGCCCGGATGGCGTAGTATACGTTCCCGGCGTTGAGGCTCTGGAAGCAACCCCGTTTGCTAAGAAGATGCAGGAAATGTTCTATGGCGGTCTGCCGATCCAGGTAGGTTACTGCAACGGACATAATAAGATGTTGAACGCGCTTGAATATCATCGTTCTTCCGAAATCAATGTTGCAGTCGGCTCCGACATGATCCTGATGCTGGGTCTGGAAGCAGACGTTGCCGAGGATTTCACCTATGATACATCTAAGGTTGAAGCTTTCCTGGTACCGGAAGGAACCGTAGTAGAAGTATTTGCGACCACATTGCACTATGCACCCTGCGGAGTTAACGGAAACGGTTTCCGCGGTACGGTCGTTCTTCCGAAGGATACAAATACCGACCTTACTGCGATCCCTGAGAAGAAGGGCGAGGATGCCCTCCTGTTTGCAAAGAACAAATGGCTCATCGGCCATGCGGAAGGCGGCCTGGATGAAGGCGCATTCATCGGCCTGAAGGGTAAGAACCTTTCTCTGGATGATTTTTAATTTTCGATCGATATTCATGAGATGAAACGCGCGGAGGGAGCATGAAGGCATTTCTGAAAAAACAAGTGAAGAAACATGCACCCGATATCGCTTATAAGCAGGGCATGAAAAAGCTTCAGGGCATGATGGACGCGAAGAAAGAGTATTTTAAGGGGACACTTCCGATCCTGGCCGCATTGACCGCGTTCATTTACCTGCAGAATAATTTCAACGAACACAACCGACCGGAGTAAGAACATGGATAAACTCGAGAAGCAGGCGTTGAAAGCGCAGAAGAAAAAGATCAAACAGAAAGAAAAGGCTCGGAAGAAGCGCATGAAGATGCGTCCGAAGACATTGCTTTTGTACATACTGATGCACACGGCGGTCTTCGCGATCTTGAACGATAAGTTCCTGACTTTGGACGAGATAAAGAATTTGAAGAAAAAGAAGACGGATCAATAGAGGAGGCGGCATCATGGATTATAATCCGAAAGTATTTACCAAGTTAAGTTATGGTGTATATATCGTTACAACCTGGGATCGCGGTAAGCCCACCGGATGTGTGGCAAACAGCGCTATGCAGATCACATCGGAGCCTGCGACCATCGCGGTCAGCATCCATCATAATAACTTCACCAATACCTGTATCAAGCAGTGTAATCACTTTGCGGTGAATATCATGGCTGAGAACCAGAGCCCGGATCTGATCGGTAAGATGGGTTATTCTTCCGCAAAGCGTGTGAAGAAGTTCGACGGCGTTCCTTATACGTTGAAGAGCCGCATGCCGATCATCGACAGCAGCCTCGGTTTTGTAAGCTGCAAGGTGATCAATACGGTCGAGACCGACACACACACCATTTTCATCGGCGAGGTGATCGGCGGTGAGATCATGGATGAGCAGGGTAAGCCGATGACCTATGCGTACTACCACGATGTAGTAAAGGCAAAGGCAGCGCCGAACGCTCCGACATTTATCAAAGAGGATTGATGATCCTTATCGGATATACACAGGCAGGGGATCCGTCGAAGACTCCTGCCTTTTTATTTGGAAATACCGTTTAGGAGAATTATGAACTCGAGATTGGTTATTTTTGATCTGGATGGCACATTATTGAATACGCTTTCAGATCTGACGGACAGTTTGAATGCGGTGCTGTCAGCACATGGTATGCCGCAGCATTCCGAACGTGCGGTAAAAGGATTTGTCGGCAACGGAGTACGTAAACTGATCGAGCGCGCCGTGCCGGGAGGCACCGGCAATCCTTGGTTTGAGATGGTCCTCGACGAGAATAAGGCGTATTACCGTGAGCATATGGATATTAAGACGGCACCGTATCCGGGAGTGCTCAGGGCTCTTAAGAAACTCAAGGAAGCCGGATATCTGACTGCGATCGCATCGAATAAATACGATGCGGCGACGCAGGGCTTACGTGAGAAGTTCTTCTCTGACATGATCGATGCAGCGCTTGGTGACGGGGTCGTTGCTACAAAGAAACCGGAACCTGAGATCATCTTTGAATTGATGCGCCGTTTGGACATAACGGATCCGAAAGATGTGCTTTATGTCGGGGATTCCGACGTGGACATCCGGACCGCAGCCAATGCGGGCATTGGCTGCATCAGTGTCAGTTGGGGCTTCCGCAGCGGGAAGTTTTTGAAAGAACACGGGGCCGGGGTCATCATTGACCGCGCAGGAAAACTGCCGGAGGCAGTCGAAGCATATTTTCGGGAGAAACGATAGGCAAGGAGCAACATATGGATCGCTACGAGTTAAAAGCGTATAAAAAGGATTTCGGGTATTCCTACTCGCCGGGCGCGTTTCCGACGTTTGAACTTCTGAACAAACGCCCGCAGGAGGCACTGGGAGTCCTGGTGTCGCCGACGTTCACCGAGATGGAAAAACTGAAGAACGTCTGCGTGAAGCACGGGATCGAAGTGTGGGAGGACGAAAAACGCCTGTCCCGCCTGTCGGATAAAGAAAACGTTTTTGTTATGGGCGTGTTCCGCAAATATACGCAGGAACTTTCGACCGCAGATCCGCACATCGTGCTGGTTTCCCCTTCGAACATGGGCAATGCCGGAACCATCCTTCGCACGGCGCTGGCCTTCGGTTATCACGATATTGCCATCATCGGAAATGCCGTTGATATCTGCCATCCGAAGGTCGTCCGCTCGTCGATGGGCGCGATGTTTTCCCTGCGGATCCAAAACTTTGAAACATTTGAAGAATACCGGGCTGCCTTTCCGGATCATGCTATTTACACGTTCATGCTCACCGGAAAGAAACAACTGACCATAGAAGAAGCGATGAAGCAGTCGGACACCCCGTTTTCACTCGTGTTCGGAAATGAGGCGACGGGTCTGCCACCGGAATATGAGAACTACGGGACCAGTTTGAAGATCCCGCAGAGCGATGAAGTGGATTCACTGAATATCACGATCGCGGTCGGCATCGGAGCCTACCTGTTCCGACCGATCGGATAGAGTTTTATTATCACAGAGGAGGAAAAGAAAGATGAAGATCATAAAATCGATCCTGATATCGTGTATGGCGCTGATTTCGGCATTTTCCTTCTCAACGTCTGTTTATGCACAGGAAGTTAAAAAGCCCGATTTAAGGCCGATTAAGGCGCCTACAGAGGCGTTTAAGGTTCCGGACCTGCCCACGGAGGATGCAGCCGATGGTCTGATCGATCTTTTTGCCATCCTGACCGGTTATTCCGAAACACGCGAGGCAAAAAAAGACGAGACCGTAAAAGACACCGTTCTTTACTGTTTTCCTCCCTTAGTATGGGCGAAGACACTGATCGTGCGTGCCGTAAATCATCCGGATCTTGCGTTTGCAAAACAATATCCCAGCGCGCGAAGGTATTTCCTGAACTCCCTGTTTGTTTCCGCTACGGTCCGTTCTTCCGGTTTGATGGGAAAACGGTTATGGGAGGATCTTTGCGCCGAGGAAGAATTCACGGCTGCCGTGAAAGAAGCCATAAAAGATAAGGATCGTGCATCGTTTGTTTACACGATCCGTTCGGAAGACCTGTTTTATTCGATCGCCCATGTCGCCTGCAAGTGCCGGCGAATGTCGCCGACAGAAGAAGGAGAACAGATCCTGGTCGAGATTTCCGACTACTATACATTTGCCCCGACGAATGCCACGGCCGATCTGAATTCCACCGGCGAGTGGTTGAACGAGATCGGCTGGCAGTTATACCGCCTGCGGATATTGACCCCGTTTTCATCCTATGCGATGGGTACGATCACTATAAAGTAAAGAGGAATGGAACATGAGAATCGCTTTTGTATCCGATACGATCAAACGAGAATTGATGATCAACCTGTGCGTTGCTTATAAGATGCTGCTTAAAAAGCATGATCTGTATGCCACCGAGACGACCGGCATGAAGATCGAGGAAGCGACCGGGCTGACCCTTACGAAATATCTTCCCGGCCCCCTGGGGGGAGCCGAGCAGCTCCTCCGGCAGATCGAACGGGACGAACTGGATGCCGTGATCTACTTTCATCAGGCGGAAAATCCGGAGATGAACCTGCATGATTCGGCGCACTCGAATTTCTTTCCCAGAGTCGTGAAAAACTGTGATGTGGCCTGCATTCCGCTTGCGACGAATATAGCGACTGCAGAGGCGATCATCCTCGGGATCGATGCCGGGGATTTGGACTGGAGAGCATGAGATCGGAGAATATAAAGCGGCCGGTCAAAGGGATAACCTTTGACCGGCCGCTTTTCTATATTTTATCGGTTCAGGAAATCGTACTGTGACATATACAGTTTGTGATACAGTCCGTTTTCCATGCGTAAGAGTTCGTCATGCGTTCCTTCTTCGCAGATCTCGCCATGATCGACATAGAGGATCTTATCCGCGTTGCGGATCGTGGACAGACGGTGTGCGATAACGAAGGACGTACGATCCTTCAGCAATTCGGCGAGGCCTTTCTGCAGGGCGATCTCGGTCTCGGTGTCGATGCTGGAAGTCGCTTCATCGAGGATCAGGATCTTCGGATCGGCGAGGAGCGCTCTCGCAAAGGAGATGAGCTGACGCTGGCCCGCAGACAGGCGGGAACCGCGTTCATTGACCTCGGTCTGATAGCCGTTCTCCATCTGCATGATGAAGTCGTGAGCGCATACGGTTTTGGCAGCACGGATGACATCTTCATCGCTGGCCTCCATGTTGCCATAGCGGATGTTATCCATGATGGTGCCGGAGAAGATGAAACTGTCCTGAAGCATGACACCCATCTGTTTGCGGAGCGACTTGATCGTGACATCCTGGATATTTACCCCGTCGATGGTGATAGCGCCGGAGTCGATGTTGTAAAAGCGGCTCAGCAGGTTGATGATGGTCGTTTTTCCGGCACCGGTCGGTCCTACGATGGCAAATGTATCGCCGACCTTTGTTTTGAAGCTTACGTGGTTCAAAACGCGGATCCCTTCTTCGTAACTGAAACTTACATCTTTGAATTCGACGAGGCCTTCGATGGGAGGCATTTCCCCGGCACCTTCCGCGTCATGGACCAGAACGGGTTCGTCGATGGTCTCAAAGATACGCTCGAGATAAGCGATCGCATTCAGCAGCGAAGTGTAGAAAGAAGCGAGTGTATTGACCGGCTGCCAGAAGCGGCCAATGTACTGGATGAATGCCACGAGGATGCCGGCGCTCATGAGGTCGGAATTTCCGGTCAGCATCGATACGCCGATCACGTAGATGGCGGAGGTGGTGCCGATGGAGATGATGTCGACGCAAGGCCACATCATGTTGTTGTAAAGTACGGCATGCAACCATGCTCGGCGATAACTGCTCGAGAGCGAGTTGAAGATCTCCATGTTTTTGTCTTCGCGGACGAAGGACTGGGTGACACGAATGCCGTTGATGCTCTCGGCGATGTAGGCCGTCAGGTTGCTCTGCTTGTTGCTGGAGATCTGCCATGCCTTCCGCTGACGGGTCTTGATGAACCATACAGCCATCAGCAGGACGGGAAGTCCGCACATGCAGATGAGGGTCAGGCGCACACTGATCAGCAACATGTAGATGAAGATGATGATCAGACTGAAGAGATCGGTGATCGTATTGACGATACCGTTGCTGAGCAGATCGCTGAGGCTGTTGACGTAATTGACCAGACGAACCTGGATCTTGCCGTGAGGACGGTTATCGTAGTAGGAGAAGGGCAATTCCTGCAAATGCGTGAACAGATCTTTACGCAGGTCGTAGATGATGCCCTGACCGATCTCGTTGGTAAGTTTCACTTTCAGCACCAGAATGAAGGCGCAGATGAAGGTGATGCCGATCATCAGGCAGGTCAGGAAGACGATGCCGCCTTTATTGCCTTCCGGAATGTAGGTATCCAGGATGGTTCGGATGAACATCGGGGAGAGCAGTCCGAGCGCGCTGGAGATCAGCATGAGGACGATGACAAACAGAAATTTGGAACGGCGTGGCTTCAGATAGACGCCCAGGCGCTTCAGCTGTTTGAGATCGAATTTCGATTGCAATGTTTCATCGATGTCGTATTTATTTCTGGCCATTCGCTTACCTCCCTACAGAATTTTCGAATTCCCCATATTGGTGGGTAAACACGGTAGCATAGCGTCCGCCCATTTTCAGGAGTTCGTCGTGCGTACCCTGTTCGATGATCCGGCCTCCGTCGATCACGAGGATCTGGTCGGCGTTGATGATGGAAGAGATCCGGTGGGCAATGATGAAGATCGTACGGTCGCCGGAGACTGCCTCGAGCTCATTTTGAATCTGAGCTTCCGTTTCCATGTCGATGGCAGATGTGGTATCATCCAGGATCAGGATGGAAGGGTTCTTCAGGAGGGCGCGGGCCAGCGAGATACGTTGCTTCTGTCCGCCGGAGAGGCCGACGCCGCGCTCGCCGATGATCGTATCGTAGCCGTCGGGCATTTCCCGAATGAAACTGTCGGCGTTCGCGATCTTTGCGACCCTCTCTACATCTTCGAAGGAGCAGTTCGGGTCACCGTAAGAGATGTTCCCTTCGATGGTGTCGGAGAAAAGGAAGACATCTTGCATCGCCATACCGATGTTGCTTCGCAGGACATTGATATTCATGTTTTTGACGTCGACGTCATCGACGAATACGCCGCCGTGGTTGGCGTCGTAAAAACGGCAGATGAGGTTGACCAGGGAGGATTTGCCGGAGCCGGTCGCGCCGATGATGCCGATGGTCTGGCCGGGCAGGGCAGTAAATGTGATATCCGTCAGGATGTCCTCATCATGGGAATTGTAATATACATGCTTGAATTCGACCTTGCCTTTGAACTGCTTCATCTCGACGGGTTCTTCCGGCGTTTTGATGTCGGGCTCGGCGATGTAGGTCGCGTGGATCTTCTCGAGGCTCGTGATGAAACGAAGGAGGTCATTGACCAGCCAGCCGACCATACGTAACGGGTTGTTGAGCATCCAGAGGTAACCGGTCACGGCTACGAGATCGCCGGGAGACATGCTTCCGTCGATGACGGAGAAACCGCCGACGATGAGCACCACGACCGTCATGATGTTCGAGAGGATCTCAAAACGGGGTATGAATTTGCACCAAACCCGTGAGGAGGCCAGCTGCGCATCGCGGAACTTCGCATTTTCCTTATTGAATTTCTCCATCTCGAAGTCTTCTTTTGCAAAGGCTTTGATGACGCGGTTGCCGCTGATGTTTTCCTGCGCAAATGTATTCAAACTCGAGAAACAGTCGCGGTTGCGGCGGAACGCGGGTTTGACTTCCTTACTCTGACGGAAGGTCGTGTAGGCCGTGAACGGCAGCACGACGAGCAGGGCGAGCGCCAGTTTCCAATTGTAGAAGATGATCATGGTCAATGAGAAGATGAACAGGAGACCATTTTCCAATAACTGGTAGATAACGAACGCGATGAAGTGGCGAACGGCATCCATATCGCCCGTCTGACGGGAGAGGAGGTCGCCGGTGCGGTTGTTGTTAAAGAAGTTGAAGTCCTCCAGCATGAGACGGCGGAAAACTGCTTCACGCATCGCGTACAGGGTGTTTTGGGAGCAATACTCGAAGAGCATCGTGAAAGAAAAGCGGATCAAGCCGCGAAGCAACGTCAGGCCGACCAGAAGGAGCAGAAGCTTCGTGAGCAGGTCGTACTGTTCTTTGTAGATGACTTCATCGATGATCTTACCGGAGATCATGGGGTTGATGACTGCGAGCGCGCTGGCGATCGCGACCATGAACAGACCGGGGATGATGAACGGCAGATACTTCTTCAGAAATGAATAAAACCACGGCCACGGCTTTGCTTGCATGTGATTTTTAAGCAATTCCTCTTTCGAGAGGGCTTTGGGCCGAGCTATGGCAGTTGCGTTTTGTTGTGACATATTCCTACCTCCGCCGACATGGGTCTTCATGCCGAAAATATGTGTTGATGGTTGACAGTTAGGGCAATTATATTGCAATGCCCTTGCGAAAAAAATGGTATTTTCCAACAAAAAGATGTGTTTTATTTATCTTTAGATATGTAAGCGGAAAAATAGTAAAAACCTATTCGAAAGTAGGCTTTTTCGAAACAAGTTTCGTAAGGTTAATGAAAGAAAACGAGCAGAATCGAAAGAAACTTGAAAGGAAATAGAATTTGACATTGACAGCACGTTATGTTAGAATACAATCGTGATCGATCCAATGAAAACAGGCAGTTTCAATTGCCTCACAGCACCTCGAGCAGGAGGGTTATATGAGTGACAGGGATTATGACTTGACATATTCGGACCTCAATCCGCAAGTCTTTTATGCGGTCAAAAATACCCGTACACAGGATGGCGTGTTCCATTCTCATGACTATACCGAGATCTTCGTGATCCTGTCCGGCGTACAGAAGTTCGTCGTCGCGGGAGAACAGATCGAGGCGAAGGCCGGGGATGTGATCGTCTGCAATGCCGGTGAACTGCATGTGGATGTCGTTACGAACCGTCAGGATCCGGCGATCCAGTTTGTCATCGGTTTTACCGATTTTCATTTCCGGGATATGCCGCAGAATGTGTTTTTGTTTCCAAACCAAAACTCGCATGTGTTGCATACGGACGGAGTGAATCGTCAGATGATCTTCTCGATCTGTTTTGACATGGTTGCCGAGGGAAGCAGTGAGATGGCGGGGCGGTACTTCATGCTGAAGGCCTATCTGATGCAGTTGCTCACCTGGATCATTCGGACGACGCGGGAGAAGGAAGTCGAACAGAAGACCTATCCCTTCGAAAACTTCCATAAGTCGTATGCGGTGAAACGGATACGTAAATATCTGGAAGAGCATTACGCAGAGAAGATCAGTCTGGATCGTATCGCGAAGAACATGTATCTGTCCTCTGTATACATTTCCAAGATCTTCAAAGAGGAGACCGGCGAGACGCCGATCAACTATCTGATCAAGATCCGCCTGGAAAAGGCATGCACGCTGTTGGAGACCTCTCCGGGCGAAAGCATCAAAGAGATCGCGTTAGCGGTAGGATATAATGATGTATATCATTTTTCCAAACTGTTTAAAAAATATTACAAGGTTTCGCCTCTGGGATATAAGAAGGGCGGGGCCGCACGGCCTGAATAGGCAGGGAGGAGTTAAAAATGGCTGGTAAAACAAAAAGTTTCACACTTCGCATTAAGTATAATGCACCGGTTACCCTTACATTTGCATTGCTTGCGCTTGGTGCATTCTTTTTCAATCAGGCTTTGGGCGGTAAACCGAATGAGTTGTTTTTTTCGACCTATCGGCACACGTTGCTGGATCCGTTGACCTATGTTCGAGCGTTCGGACATGTTCTCGGTCATGCAAGCTGGGATCATTATTTTAATAATATGCTTTTGTTTCTTCTTTTAGGGCCGATCCTTGAAGAAAAGTACGGAAGCAAACCTTTGTTATTTATGATCGTGATCACAGCGGTAGTCACTGCTTTGGTAAATGCTTTCTTTTTCCCGTATACTCACCTGTTGGGAGCCAGCGGCATCGTGTTTATGTTTATCCTTCTTTCCAGCGTTGTAGCTGTTGAAAAAGGTGAGATCCCGATTTCCTTTATCGTTATTGTTGTTCTCTATTTGGGTAAAGAAATCGTTAACATGATGGACAGAAACAGCATCTCCGAGTTGTCCCACATTATCGGCGGTGCATTCGGAAGCTTCTTCGGATTTTATTCTCTCGGAAGTAAGAAAAAGTGATGCTTTCAGGCTCATAAAAATATACGGTACAGACCGGCTTCGGTCTGTACCGTTTTTTGATTGCTATCGTTTAGAATCAGTTCTGTTTACCCCATGCCTCATGGACTTCGGTCGCATAACCGACGGTCTCCATGGCGTCCTTGCAGTATTTATCCGCGCCGATCTGGTCTGCATATTCCTGAGTGAGAACGGCGCCGCCGACGACGGCTTTCGCCCAGGGAGCCTTTTCGCGGAGCAACTTGATGGTCTCTGCCATCGAAGGCACGGTGGTGGTCATGAGAGCGGAGAGGCCGACCAGCGGGGCATGATGCTCGATGCAACTCTCGACAACGGTCTCGGGAGGAACATCCTTACCCAGGTCAATTACATCAAAGCCGTAGTTTTCCAGCAAGGTCTTCACGATATTCTTGCCGATATCGTGGATGTCGCCTTTGACGGTCGCCAGGATGACTTTGCATTTCTTTTGCTGTTGCTTTCCGCTGTTGATCATGTAGGTCTTGATCACGTCGAAGGCGGAGGAGCAGGCACTGGCGCTCATCAGAAGTTGCGGCAGGAAGAGGGTCTTCTCTTCGAAACGCTTTCCGACATAGTTCAGTGCATTGATCAGGTGGTCATTGATGATGACCATGGGGTCTGCGCCTTCGTTTAACATGGCTTTTGTTTTTTCGGCGGCCGGTTCCCCCAATCCCTTCGTTATGAAGAACTCGAGCGTATCATTGGCCATGCTCCCGTTTGCCTTAGCGGTGGTACTCGTACCGGACGCAGCGGCAGCCGGCCCTGCTGTCAGACGTTCTTCATTTTCCGTGGCAAATGTTATATAGTCCATGCATTTCGGGTCGAAGCCGGAGAGCATGCAGTGACTGGCGTAGGCTTTTTGAATATCGATGGAATTCGGATTGATGATCGCGGCAGACAGACCGGCCTGCATCGCCATTTGGAAGAAAGCGGCGGTGACGATCTCGCGGTGCGGAAGACCGAAGGAGATATTCGAAACTCCGAGGATGGTCTTACCATGGTAACGACGGGTGATGGCGTCGACAGCCTTCAAAGTCTCACGTCCGGCAACATCATCGCTGGCAACCGACATACAAAGAGCATCGATCAGTATGTCGCTCGGTGATAAACCGTATTTTGCGGCCTCGGTATAGATTTTTTCTGCGATCTTCAGACGGCCTTCGCAAGTCTCTGGGATTCCGCCTTCGTCGAGCAGAAGCGCAACGACTACGCCACCGTACTTTTTGACGAGCGGAAAGACCGTATCCATAACTTCCTGTTTACCATTGACCGAATTGATCAGCGCTTTGCCGTTGTAGAGACGAAGACCGCGTTCGAGAGCCGCGGGGTCGGTGGTATCGATCTGCAGAGGCAGATCCAGTACGCCCTGCAGTTCCGTGATGACGTCGCAGATCAGGGCCGGCTCGTCGATCTCGGGCAGGCCGACATTGACGTCGAGCACGTGGGCGTGGTTTTCCTGCTGGGTCAGGCCTTCCTGCAGGATATAATCGATATCGTGATCACGCAGTGCCTGCTTAAAGCGTTTCTTACCGGTCGGGTTGATGCGTTCGCCGATCAGAACGGGGCGGTCTTTGAAATACACCGGATGGGTGTAGGATGTGATCACGGTCAGGTGTTTCGGTTCGGGATGGACGGAAGGAATGTCCTTCGTCCGTTCGACCATGCGGGCAATGTGTGCGGGCGTCGTTCCGCAACATCCGCCGATGATGTTCGCGCCGGACTTCGCGATCTCGACCATGCAATCGGCAAAATCATCCGGATTTACGTCGTAGACGGTCTTGCCGTTTTCGGAACGAGGAAGACCTGCGTTCGGATTGACGATGACGGGAATGCTTGCGGCGGCGACCAGGCGCGGCACGATGGGCGCCATCTGGCGCGGACCGAGGGAACAGTTCAGACCTACGGCAGCAACGCCGAGTCCTTCGAATAAAGCAACACAGGTCTCGGGATCGGCGCCGGTCAGAAGCTTCGCATTTTCATCATATACCGTCGTTATAAAGATCGGGACGTCCGTCGTTTCTTTTGCTGCGAGGACGGCTGCCTTCGCTTCGTAAACGTCGTTCATGGTCTCGATCAGCACCAGATCAAAGCCCCCATGCGCAGCAGCAGGCTTAAGGATACTTTTGAATACATCCACCGCGTCTTCAAATGCCAGGTCACCGAGCGGTTTTAATAATTTACCGGTCGGGCCGATGTCGAGGGCGATATAGTGGGGCGCTCCGGCAAATGCATGGCCGGAAGCCTCGACATTTTCCCGGGCGTCGTTTGCATTGTCCAAAGCGGCATTTACGATCCGGGTAAGTTCATCTTCGGAGAACTTCAGGCTGTTCAGGCCGAAGGTGTCGGTCTTGACGATGTTGGCGCCGGCTTTGTAATAGTTCTCGTGCAGGCCGCGGATGAAATCTGCGTGCGTGAGGTTCCAGCGCTCAGGCAGTTCGCCGGGCTGAAGCCCGTTTTCCTGCAGGATGGATCCGGTGCCGCCGTCAAAAAAGAGCATCTTACCGGATTTCATTTGTTCTAAGATCGAGATCTGAGACATATATTTACTCCCTGTCCATAGTTTTTACGCCGATCACGGCGGTTACGGATTTGGATGGCTGCATCAGCAGCGAATCGTTGAGTGAAAGCCCGATATCGCGGGCTGCCTTGCCGAAGAAACGGAAGACGTCGATCTGATGTGATAGCGAAAAATCGCCGTATCCCGGACTGTACCGGGTGGCAAATGTCACGCCTTCATCGCCATATAGCTTTTGGATATTCTGCTCCAGCAGATCACAATAGACTTCGACCAGCATAGATCCGAGACCCTGGTGGATCATGGGCAGCGCCTGATTCTTCAGGCGGTCGCGACGGATCAGGCGGTCGCAGCCGACGCCGATGGTCGCGGCAAAAAGGAATATGCCGTTACAGTCCCGGATGTGTTTGTACAGGGTGTCGGAACAGATGTTGGTGAAGCCGGCATTGATCATATAGTGCTTACATCTGCAGGAGTTTTCGTCCTCTTCGAACGAGATGGGAAAGTATGCGTAGATCGCGTTGGGCTTGCAAACTTCGAGTTCTGCTTTCAAAGCGTTGTCGATCTGTGACTTCAGTTCTTCGTCCGGGCCGCATTTTCCGATCTGCATATAACGATAGGCTTGCGGTAAGTCGATCGTAAGGTCGGAAGAAGCGGCGCGGTGGTACAGGATCGTACCGGATTCAGGCAGTTGCATAGGAAACCTCCCCCAAGGTTATATAGGCCGAAAGAGCGGCCATTGATAGTTCTTAATGTAGTATAAAATACGTAAAAAGTCAAGGGGACTTGCACTTGAAGGGGGCTTGTAGTATAATTACACTGGTTTGTTTTGCGGACCGATGACACTTTTACAGTGTGGCCGTTGTGTGTGCGGTCACGGAAGGAGTCTGAAACATGAGTGAAAAGAAAAAACCGGTTCCCAGGAAAAAGGCGGTACCGTTAAATAAAGCAAATGGAAACGCAACTTCAAAGACGGTTTCCAAAAAGAAAAAAATGCCGAAGTGGGCGAAGGTCCTTCTGATCTTCGCGATGTCAATGGCGATCCTGGCGTTGGTGATCGTGATCGGTTATAAGATGATCTTCAGTCATTATTACAATAAACTGCAGATCGTTGACGATAAGCACCCCGATATGACGATGGCGGCCGATGCGACTCTGGAACCCGAGGAGGGAGACAATGATCCCAGTCAGTCCGACTCTCCGAGCGAAGAGGTCGCGGCGATCGAAGATGAACTGGCGCGTGTCATGCGTGAGTATGAAGAAAAGATGCGCGCGAGCGCCGGTGATAAAAACAATGACACGACCTATGAAAATACCGAGCTATGGACGGAGGAAGATCCTGAGACGGATCCGGTTCCTGCCGAGACAGATGAAGACGGTATCACGGTCATTGCCATCAATCCCGGAAACCCTGCGCAACAGGGCGGATCGGCACAACCTGCGAATCCCGGAAACACTACACCGCAGAATAATCCTGCAGGCTCGGGTTCGGGCTCCGGTTCAGGTTCGGGCTCCGGTTCAGACTCGGGCTCAGGCTCAAACTCGGGTTCCGGTAAAAAGGTCGCCGGAAGTACCGGTATCTATAACTCGGGACGACAGACCGCAGCGAATATCGGTGTTGCAAATGGTGGAGCCGGTGACGGCGAATTACCGCAGGTCGGCGCAGATCCGAATGTACTTAACATCTTATTGATCGGTATCGACAGCCGGCAGGATAACAACGCGGGTCGGTCGGATTCTATGATCATTATGTCCGTTAACCGCAACACCAAACAGATCATTCTGACGTCTCTGATGCGCGACTGCTATGTCGCGATCCCCGGACGCGGAAACAATCGCTTGAATGCGGCGCATGCCTACGGCGGCGCAAATCTCCTGATGCAGACCATCGAGGCGAATTTCGGTATTCATATCGATTATTTTGCCCGTGTTAATTTCTTCAGTTTTATGGATATCGTTGACGCAGTCGGCGGTATCGACATCAATTTGACAGAAGCGGAACTTCCGCATGTGAATACTGCATCGACCGCGCAGAACAGGATCGAAACGGCCGGTGTGCATCATCTGAACGGACCGCAGGCTCTGGCTTACGCACGTATTCGTTATGTCGGTTCCGATTATGCGAGAACACAACGTCAGCGTACGGTGCTTCAGACGGTCGCAAACAAGCTTCGAGGTATGGGCCTCGGAGAACTGAACAGCTTTCTGAATGTTGCATTGCCCAAGATCGCGACCAATATACCGCAGGGCGTTATGAATGATCTGGTGTGGAGTATGCCTTCGACTTTGAAGTATTCAATTGCGGAGTTCCGTGTTCCTGCCGACGGAACCGGTCATTCGGTCCGCATCAACGGAAAGAGTGTGCTTTCTGTCGATATTGCCCAGAACCGTATTTTGCTCAACCAGATCATATACGGTCGATAAAATAATCACTACGGAGTATCTATGTCCATTAATCAGCAACTCATTCGAAACTTTTGCATTATTGCCCATATCGATCATGGCAAATCGACGCTGGCGGACCGTATCATCGAGAAAACGGGTTTGCTTACACAGCGTGAAATGCAGGCACAGGTCCTGGATAATATGGATCTGGAGCGCGAGCGCGGTATCACGATCAAAGCGCAGGCCTGCCGCATCATTTATAAAGCAAATGACGGAAATGAGTATATTTTCAATCTGATCGATACGCCCGGACATGTCGATTTTAACTACGAAGTGTCCCGCAGCTTGGCGGCCTGCGACGGCGCGATTCTGGTCGTGGACGCTGCCCAGGGCATCGAGGCACAGACGTTGGCCAATGTCTATCTGGCACTGGATCATGACCTGGATGTATTCCCGGTCATCAATAAGATCGATCTGCCGAGCGCAGATCCCGAGCGCGTCATCCATGAGATCGAGGATGTGATCGGCCTGGAGGCGCAGGACGCCCCGCTGATCAGCGCGAAAAACGGCATCAATATCGAAGAGGTGCTGGAGCAGGTGGTCGCAAAGATCCCGGCTCCCAAGGGCGATCCGGAAGCACCGCTGAAAGCTTTGATCTTTGACTCGATCTATGATTCTTATAAAGGTGTCATCGTTTTCTGCCGTATCAAAGAGGGTACGGTGCGCAAAGGCATGGCGATCAAAATGATGGCGACGGGAGCTACGGCCAATGTCGTCGAAGTCGGCTATTTCGGCGCAGGCCGTTTTATTGAATGCGACGAGCTTCCCGCCGGCATGGTCGGTTACATTACTGCCAGTATTAAAAACGTTAAAGACACGATGGTCGGTGACACGATCACCGAACTTTCTCGCCCGGCAGCTGAACCGCTTCCGGGATATAAGAAAGTGCACTCGATGGTCTACTGCGGTATGTACCCCGCCGACGGCGCGAAGTACGGCGACCTTCGGGATGCTCTGGAAAAACTTCAATTAAACGACGCTTCCCTGTTTTTTGAGCCGGAGACATCCATTGCCCTGGGCTTTGGTTTCCGTTGCGGCTTTTTGGGCCTTTTGCATCTCGAGATCATTCAGGAACGACTGGAACGTGAATACAATCTGGATCTGGTGACGACAGCGCCCGGCGTCGTATATCACGTCAATAAGACGGACGGAACACAGATCGAGCTGACGAATCCTTCGAACCTTCCGGATCCTTCCGAGATCCTTTCCATGGAGGAACCGATCGTTTCGGCAGAGATCATGGTCACGACCGAGTTCATCGGTCCGATCATGGAACTGTGCCAGAATCGCCGCGGTGTGTATCTCGGCATGGAATATATCGAGACGACGCGAGCGCTTTTGAAGTACGAACTTCCTCTCAACGAGATCATTTATGATTTCTTTGATGCACTGAAGTCCCGCTCCAAAGGCTATGCTTCGTTTGACTATGAACTGAAGGGTTATGTCGAGTCAAAACTCGTGAAACTGGATATCCTGATCAATCACGAAGAGGTCGACGCCCTGTCGTTTATCGTGCACGCGGACAATGCGTACGAGCGCGGCCGCAAAATGTGTGAAAAACTGAAGGACGAGATCCCGCGTCACCTGTTTGAGATCCCGATCCAGGCTGCCGTGGGCAATAAGATCATTGCCCGTGAGACCGTAAAAGCGATGCGCAAGGATGTACTTGCGAAGTGCTACGGCGGCGATATTTCCCGAAAGAGGAAACTGCTTGAGAAGCAGAAAGAAGGAAAGAAGCGTATGCGCCAGATCGGCAACGTTGAGGTGCCGCAGAAAGCATTTATGTCGGTCTTGAAGCTGGATGAGGAGTGACCTATGTCCGATAAACGATCTTTGGGGATTTATATACATATACCGTTTTGCAAACAGAAGTGCAAGTATTGCGATTTTCTTTCATTTCCCATCGATGATGAGGTGATAAAGGATGCTTACGTCGATGCACTCGTCTATAACATTAAGGAACAGGCGAAGGTCTGCTCTGATCGTTATATTGTAGATACGATCTACATCGGGGGAGGCACGCCTTCCCTGCTTTCATTTGAGCAGATCCAGAAGATCTGCACTGCGATATCGACTTCTTTTTCCATCGACGAGGATTATGAGTGGACGATGGAGGTGAACCCGAATTCCGCGGGCGATGCGGTCAAACTGATGATGATCCGCAAAGCGGGGATCAATCGCCTGAGCATCGGCGCTCAGGCGACCTGTACGCGTACACTGACTACGCTCGGACGCATCCACACGGCCGAAGATATCTTTGCGACCTATGAAGCCGCTTGCAAGGCCGGTTTTACTAATATCAATATCGACCTGATGTATGGGATCTTCGGACAGACGGTAGAAGAGTTTGCAAAGAGTCTCGAGGACATTTTGTATATTGCCCCCGAACATCTGTCAGCCTATCAGTTGATCATTGAGGAGGGTACGCCGTTTTACGATCTGTACCATTCCGGTCAGGCGACGCTTCCTTCGGAGGAAGACATCGCGAAGATGGAGGAGATCCTGTATTCCTGGACGCAATTGGCAGGTATGACCCGTTACGAGATCTCGAATTTTGCAAAACCGGGTCATGAATCCCGTCATAATTTGCGGTACTGGAGAATGCAGGACTATCTGGCCATCGGCCTCGGCGCGTCCGGTTTTATTTTCGGAGATCCCGGATTGCGCAGTGAAAACACGAAGGATCTGCAGGAATATCTGGAGCGACCGACTTCCGGCACCATTACTCAGGTACCTTTGGAAAATGAGATGGAAGAGTTTTGTTTCCTCGGACTTCGCATGATGGAGGAAGGAATCGACTGTGAGAATTTCCGTGAACGTTTCGGCAGGAGTGTCGAGACCGTGTATCCGCCGGCGATGTTTGAGCGTTTTATCCAACAGGGGCTTATGATAAAGAAATACGCCCCGCGGGAAGCTTATGTGCTTACCCCGCGCGGCGCGGATGTTTCGAATATGATCATGGCCGAATTTATCAATTAGTCTCTGTATCGTTATCGGATGCTTCTTCTTTCTTTGTTTCGGCGATCTTTTCTTTCATATCGTCGACTTCCTGTGTTTTTCGGATGAGACTCAGGATCTTGAAATGGAAGAAGATGAAGAACGGGATGATAAGGGAGAGCACGAAGCAGACCCAGGCCCACTGCCTCAGGGATTCCGCTTCCGACATGGCAAATGCAAAAGCCAATATATTTAAGATCAGGATCAGAGCGATCGTTATGATCACGACGATCTGTTTGAAAGAATATTTTTTCATTTCTTCTCCTTTAATGTTGGAATGAATTATATTCTATATTTTCCGACAGGAGAGGAAAAATGTCAAGTCCGTATTTTGATTTTGCACATATATATGATGCCTGCATGGACGAGTTGCCATATGAGGATTGGTCCCGGTTTGTGAAACGAACGTTGGATTCGGACCGAATCGGTGCGGGTGAGCTTGTTTTGGACTTGGGATGCGGTACGGGCACGTTGACCTTGCTTTTGCGCGATCTTGGCTATGACATGATCGGTGTCGATCTTTCCGAGTCAATGCTGGAGGAAGCCAGAGACAAGTATTATGAGTGCCTGGATGTGGAGGAGGAGAATGGTGAACCAAAGTTGCCGATCCTCTTCCTGCAACAAGATATGCGCGCGTTTGAACTTTACGGAACGGTACGCGCCGTTGTTTCCTTCGGTGACACCATGAACTATGCCGGGGATATCGACGAATTGACGGGTATCTTCCGGCTGGTCAATAACTACCTGGATCCGGGCGGCCTGTTTATCTTTGATCTGAAGACGCTGCACTATTACCGTGATGTTGCCGCGACCCGGACCTATACCGATGTACGCGAAGATATGGCGCTCATCTGGGACAATGAGTTTGATGCGGCGACGAATAAAAACACTTACCGTCTGACCATGTTCCTGTCTGAGGATGAAGAAACCTACGTCCGCAGGGAAGAGACCCATGTACAGACCGCATTTTCCGTTGAGGAAATAAGGCAGGCGATAAAAGAGTCCGGTCTGGTTTTGGAACATGTTTACGAGATGGATGATGACGGGACCGAGAGAGAAGCAACGGATACGGCGGAGCGTTTGTTCTTCGTATGCAGAGAGCAGATGAAGAAAGCCGGTTCCATGCAGAAAGAGGATTGATATGGGAGATTACTTTATACGTGTAACGGCCGCTAACGGTCGAATCCGCGGCTTTTTTGCTACGACCCGGGAACTGGTCGAATTTGCGAGAAAAGCGCATAATACGAGTCCTGTGGTGACGGCTGCCTTGGGTCGTTTGCTGACCGGCGGTGTCATGATGGGCGCCATGATGAAGAACGATGCCGACCTTTTGACGATCAAGATCAACGGAGACGGTCCGATCGGCGGTCTGACCGTGACTGCGGATCCGAAGGGAAACGTTAAAGGTTATGCGAATAATCCCGTCGTTATCCTTCCTGCCAATGATAAAGGCAAACTGGATGTTGCGTCCGCAGTCGGCGTCGGCGTGCTTCAGGTCATTAAGGATATTGGCCTGAAAGAACCCTATATCGGTGATACGATCCTGGTGACCAGCGAGATCGCCGAGGACCTGACCTATTATTTCGCGACCAGTGAGCAGACCCCTTCGTCGGTTGGCCTCGGCGTCCTGATGTCTAAGGACAATACGGTCAAATGCGCCGGCGGCATGATCCTGCAGTTGATGCCGGACGCGGATGAGGGCGTAGTTTCGCTTCTGGAAAAGCGTGTCAAAGAAATAACTTCGATCACCGCTCTTTTTGAAAAAGGAATGACGCCGGAAGATATCTGTATGATGATCCTGCATGATATGGATCCCGTGATCAGTAAGCGTTTCCCCTGCGCGTTCAAGTGTGACTGTTCCAAGACCCGCGTCGGTAAGGCTCTGATCTCCATAGGGAAGAAAGAACTGGATAAAATGATCGAAGAAGGAAAAGAGATCGAGGTCAACTGTCATTTCTGCAACACGAACTATTATTTCTCCGTGGATGAGCTTAGGGAACTCCGTTCCCTGGCATAAGTCAACTTGACAGGGGACGTCCCCTTTGATAGAATCAATAACGTTGAATTTATTTTTATGAGGTGTTTCTATGTTCGGCAATATGCTGTTCGCTCCGGAGCATACTCCGGATGAAGTCATCCGCATCAGCAGCGGCGTCATCAACTGGCAGATCTGTCTGGTCGTATTCCTGCTCGTGATGCTTTTGTTTATGTTTTTGTATGTCCGTAATGCATTTTCCGGATATTTCATGGCGATCCTTTGGGGAGCGCTCGGATGCTATCTGTATCATCAGTGCTTCGAGATCCTGGTAAACGTCATTCGTTCGATCGGCCTGGCGGTTTTTATCAGCGACGAAGGCGGAACGGTCTCGTTGCATCCGGTAGCTCCGTTTGTCAGCGTCATCTTTGTATTTTTGGAAGCGGTCGTACTGGTTGCCTGGTTTTTTGCTTTCTATAAGTTCTTTATTCTTTTGAAGCAAAAACCAACCATGGGCTCCACGGTAAATGTGACCTTTGGCTATCTGTTCATGGAGTACATGCTGTATTTTGTCAATCTGGTGATTTCCGTACTCACTGCCAAAACGATCAATACAAAAGAGAATTTCGCCGAACTTACGGCAAAAATGAATGAAGATGGCATCAAAAATCTGGATAAATATCTGGAAGAGGTCAATGCTTATGATACCTTATATTCGATAGGATCGATCATTCTGTTTATCTCCCTGATCTTCTTTGTCGTTGCCATGACGTTCTTCATCCACAGTTATATGAGCAAAAAGGAGGCAAAACCCTGCTTTGCTACGGCCGTCATGTTTGTGGGCGTTTACCTTTTGTGGGATCGAACACTTCTGGTAAGTGACATGGGCGTCTTCACACCGCTTATCAAACTGTTCGTCTCAGTCGTTGGAGCGATCTTTGCGTTGAAGACACTGAAGGAGAACTGCCCGGAGCAGTATCAGTTGTTTATCGGTAAGTTTAAAAAAGGCCCGATCCATTTGTTCTTCCATAAAACGCCGAGTGACAAACCCGGAGTGCAGAAAGGATCGAATTCCAAGATCGCTTCCAAAGCCTCGAAGCATGCAAGAGTCGGAAACTTCAGCGATCTGCACAAACTCGATAAGAAAGATAAAAAAGATCAATAATAAAACCGGGACTGCCGTGATGGACAGTCCCGGTATTTTTATGCTTTTTTACGACGTGTGATCGACAAAAGCCGATAGCGGAGTTTCTGTCGGAAGGACAGTTTGGACTCCAGTTTTTGCTTCGCGTCGGTCAGAAGTACGGTCGTCTCGTTGTATCTGTCATCCGAGATCTCATCCGGCCCATAGGCCGCGTCTTCCAGGAACTTTTTCAGAGAGCCGGCTTTCTCCTCGGAGAAAGCGTGCTTTTCCTGCATTTCCCGTGTGAAATCGCCGTAGAGCAGATCGTCTTTGGATAGAAGCCCGAAGAACGAGTATTTACGGCAAATGCCTCGATAGCGTTCGATAATGCTTAAGTTTTTTCCGCTGTGGAAGTATTCTGGTTTCTTATTCTCACGCAGGCAGATCAGAATGAAACGGATGATGGCCAGGATCGCGACACCGACACCGATGATCAAAAGGAAGCGGGTCAAAAGTTTTGTCGCAAACGTGAGATCGACCTGCAACAGTCCGGTTACTGGAGAGAAATCAATATCGTCCAGGAAACTGCCGCCATTCCAGAACTCGTATTCGGATTCATCATCCTGATCTCCATTGATACCTACTGTGAATTCAAACGGCACCCAGCCGAGTTCGGGGAACCAGATCTCGACCCAGGCGTGTCCCGATGCATCCGAGACGGGAACTTTTACCACAGGAGCATCGTTAAATTGACTGGGACCTTCATGCATGGTCGAAGCGTCGATATCATTTTGAATCTCGGAATTCGATGAAACATCGGAAAATGAGAACATGTAGCCTTCGACATATCTGGCAGGAATATTCATGCTACGCAAGAGCATGACAGCCGAGGAAGCAAAATGTTGGCAGAATCCGTGTTTGTTTTTCGTCAGGAAGTACAGGATGAAATCTTCATTTCTCGGAAGGTTACCGGGGTTTAGTGTATAGGTATATCCTGAGAAGAATTCCTGAAGTTGTTCGACACGATCGAGGACACTTCCGTGGAACCCTTGTTCTTCACAGATCGATTTCAACGCGAGATACAGTTTAGGCTGGTTGGGATCAACTTCGGATATGGTCCTCATACGTTTCAGGTAGGATTTATCACTGATGATGATGTATTGATCCAGATCCATGCCAAGGGGTTGTAATTCCGGCTGATCCGAAACCTCCGGAGTGTAGTCAAACGCACGATATCGCTCAACATCAGACATGGATCCCGCACTTGGAAGCAGTTGGTAGTATTCGTAGGTATATTGTTTTTTCTGATGCTCGGCATTCGTAAAATGATCGAATTCGGGAGCATAATGAACCAGATAATCAAAGGCATCCCGCTTTTCGGATTTTTGACGTGTACGGATCTTGTATTCGAGGGTCGGGTGAGAGCGGTAATCTTCGATAGAATAATAGGGGACCAGTGCACCGCGTTCATTCATAGGATGCACATGGATCGTAGCTTTGTATACGGAATCGTGAAGCGGGTGTTCGGAATCTTCATAGATCTGCTTCAGGGTATTATGGGCCTGATACTCATACTTCTCGATGATCGACATGTCGGCATCGATATAATCGCTCCATGTTTCCCCGGTATAAAAATCTCCGATATACTGTCGTATGTACACAGGTTCGTAACTGGCAGGAACATAATCGACTTCCAGTACGGTCTGAAATGTCGGAGAGACCTTGCCGCTGCGGTACAGGTTACCGTACGATGTCATGCTGCCCAGCGTACTGCCTTTGAAGAAGCCGCCCAAACCTTCCGTAAAGAAGATCCGGGCATAATCCTCCGTGCTTTCTTTCATGGCAGCCCATTCGCTCGGCGTGGAAAATCTGTTTTGCGGATAGATCAGATTGCTGAGAACGACCATGAAGAGGAGGATGCCGACAACAAAACCGGAGGTCTGTGCCATGACAACGCCGTTGGATGTGCTTCGATAGAGATGCCGGTCATTGGAGTGTTTTATGACATTGTATTTACGCAATCGGTCCGGAAGATTGTACTGTTGTGTGCTTTTGAGGATGACCATGCTCATCATGCAAAAAGCGTAGGACAGATAGTGGATCGGCGCCGGAGTGTAGTCGAAATAGAAGGTGAGCATCCAGAACGGGGCCGAAACCATCAGGACTACGATGGTGCCCATAAAGTTGTTTATCAGGAAGTTCAGGAAGATGACGCTTACGATCCCGATGTAGAGATAGAACAGGGGGATCGTAACGGCACGGTCGCCGATCACCTCGTTGTAAGTACGGATGGCAGAAGTGTTTAATTCATATGAAGCAGTTTCAAATGTAATATTGATAATGGCGTTCAGACCGGAGTTGATATAGTAGTATCCCGAGGTCGAAATAACGACGAAGAAAAGAAAGAACAGGATGTAACCGACGGTCCTGCATAAGCCGTTATAATTGAAAAAACCGACCAGGATCGCAAACGGAAACAGTATGAGAGGAACGATCGCAATATGATTTGAGATCTCATATGCATTGTTCATCATCGTGATGGGTGTATAGACCAACAAGAAGAGCAGGAGACCGCGGAAGATGCAGGAATAGGCGCGTGCCGGCGACGGGAGGTCAACATTGCGCTCTATAAGAAAACCCTGCCGGCGCGATTTGTGTGCCAGCATGGAGTTTTGCCTGCTCTGATTTCCCGAGCGTATGAACTCCCAGGGACGGATCTTCTTATCCTGTATCTGCATAGGTTCAGTCCTTTAGTATCATTTAATCACGATGAACGACGGATACCGTTTCGATGTCGTTACCGAAGAGAAATGTATGGTTGAATGTTACGTTTTGCGAGACCGAATGTATGTAAAAGAAATCCCTGTAATTGTCATCGGTCTTCGTAAAGTATTCGAAGGTGATCATCGGATCGGCGACCGGCTCTTCGTAGAAAAGGATACGATAGACGTCGTTCAGATCGGAACGGCGGGTCACCTCCATGCTTTTGAGTTCGGTCATGCGCTGCGAATACCAGCATACGAGGATGGGGCGTTTTTCGCTCAATAACTGAGAGGCCAGAGTCTCAAGCATATCAAAAGCAGAATCGAAACCTTCGATAAGGTCAGCCTGTGCATCCTCTTTGTCTTTATAAACACGTTTGTTTTGCACTTTCGGCCGATAGAGATCCAGAAGGATGCAGGCATCATTGTCCGAGAGGGAGCCGAACTGCTTTACCATGATCTCGCCGGCTTTTACACTGAGCTTCCAGTGGATGGTGTTTAAGCGGTCTCCGGGGCGGTATTCCAGAACATCGATCATCTGGGTCGCATCATTGCCCACCACATCACTTTCGGACAGTTCAACGTTTCCGCTGCCGCCGACGGCCATGGTGGAGAAACGATCATTCAGACGAATCGGAAGGACCAAAATATCTTTTTTCAGTTCGGAATTGCGTCTGAAAGTGATAAAGTTCAGATAATCGGGAATGCGGATCTGACTCAATGAGACCTGCAGGTAACCGGAATAGAGGATGGACAGAGGGATCGTTACCGTCTGTT
Organism: Lachnospiraceae bacterium; assembly: GCA_017550425.1. Lineage (GTDB taxonomy): Bacteria > Bacillota > Clostridia > Lachnospirales > Lachnospiraceae > UBA1201. The sequence continues at coordinate 39,934 of JAFZPG010000014.1, forward strand.
CACTGCGTATCCGAAGGCCGGTCCAGATGGTGTGGATATCGTCGTTCGGGTAGAACAGATTGGATATCTTTAAATCCAACAGGTGTTTCGGAATCGGGAAGATCGTAGGATTGCGCATGCCGATCGTAACCTCCAGATCGGCTCCTTTGGTGATGACATCGGGCAGATGCCAGAAATATTCGGTGCGTCGGATCACGTAACGCGCCAGGAGAACGGAGACGAACGGAAATAATATGAAAAAGAACAGTAATATCGCGAAAAAATAAAGCCGGAAGAAGCGCAGCCCCCAAAATAAGGCGGCCAATGTGATCACGTATCCGACGATCCGCAGGATCTTTTTAATCATAGAGTCTCCTGATCACATTTTGGGAAGCGGTGTCTGGTCAACGATGGCCTTCATTGCGGTTTCCAGTGTGAAACCGTTCATTTTGGCCTTGGAACTGAGCACGAGACGATGCGAAGAAACATCGCTGAAGATCGATTGAACATGTTCCGGAAGAACATAACTGCAGTTTTCGATAAATGCAGTCGCCTGAGCCATCTTAAGCAAAGAGAGGGAAGCACGTGGACTTAAGCCTAAAGAAAAGTAGGTCTCATTACGTGTGGCTTCGGTCAGACGAACGATATAATCATAGATGCTGTCATGGACGAAGATCTTTTTGGCCTCCTGCTGCATGGTTGCAACGTCATCATGTTCGAGCAGCCCGCTCAATGTATTAAGGACGTCGCCGACATTGCCCTTCAGGATCGCGACTGCGTTATCGTGATCCGGGTAGCCCATCGAAAGGCGGATCATGAAACGGTCGAGCTGGGATTCGGGAAGCTTCTGCGTTCCGGAAGAACCGAAGGGGTTCTGCGTCGCGATTACGATGAAAGGAGACGGGAGCGCACGGGTCACGCCGTCAACGGTCGCTTTGGCTTCCTCCATGACTTCGAGAAGGGCGGACTGCGTCTTAGGGGATGTACGGTTGATCTCATCTGCCAAAAAGAGGTTGCAGAATACGGCTCCTTCCTTATATTCGAAGCTGCCGGTCTGATTGTTGTATAAATTGAAACCGATGAGATCGCTGGGAAGTACATCGGGTGTAAACTGCATACGTTTATATTTTAATGACATGGTGCGGGATACGGTGACGGCGAGAGTGGTCTTTCCTACACCCGGGATATCTTCCAGAAGAATATGTCCGCCCGCAATGATGGCGGATAGCAATTTATAGATGATATCATCCTTTCCTTTGATGACCTGTCCGATCTGTTTGGTAACTGCTTCGATCTTTGCGTTCATGTGTATACTCCCTCATTCCTGAATACGTATTTGTGCGCACCGGACGCACACAGCCGGCCCGAGATCATCCTTCGGAAGGACGCACAAATGACTCTTTTAATTGTAGCATAATCGCTTATGAAAGTAAAGAAACGAATATAAGAAGAGAACGGTCATTGCGTTGACATTCTTATGGGGATAGGCTAAAATAAAAAACAGCGGGGTGAAGTGGAGAGCGCCCCCGAAGGGCTTTGAAATGGAAAAATAAGGAAGACAAAAAGTATCATATACGTGGAGGTTATATGAGTAAAAACAACATGGACCGTGAGTTTAATCACTGGTATGAAGAGATGATGATCTGGTTGATGGGGATCGTTTTGTTTGCGACCATGGCCGTCATCTTTGAGATAAAATCCATCGTTTTTTTGTCGCTTGTTTGCGCGATCGTGCTGTGCTGGCGACTTTATAAACTGCAGAGATTGTATAATTATTATAAGACAAATCTGAACATCATGCGCGAGTGTTTCTCGGATGTCGCCATTTTTACGTGGGTCAGCGCCTTCCATACGGTGCTGGTCTCGGGTAACAGCCAGATGCTTGTAGATGACTGGGTGCCCATGAGCGAGACGATGTCACGGGAGCAGCTCGAAGTCCTGCTCGGAAAGATCACCGAGACGGTCGAAAATAAAGAAGAGAAGATCTATAAGATCCGCGTTTCGAACCGGGATAAATATATTCAGATTCGTTATCAGCGTGAGCGTGGCATGCAGGTCTACATACTCTCGGATGTTACGGATATGATCACGAATAAGGCCGAATTGATCTCCTATACCTACTATGACATGGCCACGAAACTTCTGTCGAAGGATGCCATGGTTAAGCGGGTCGAGGAGATGATGGTATCGCATCCCCAATACGGCGGTTATACGTTCCTGGAGATTTCCGGTGTCGATCGTGCCACGACGCAGCAGAAAGAGAAGATCAACGCCGGCTTGGATGCGATCTCTAAGTTGATCAAACGCCATGAGCAGAATAATTCAGTGGTCTGCGGTCGTATCTCGAAGACCCGGTTTGCTCTGTACTATGTTAATACAAATGAGATAGATGCATATAAGCGTGCGGTCGCTCTGTCCGATGAGATCATCAGCTATTTGGAGAGTTTTAATGAGCTGAATAATACGAAGCTTCGGTTTGCAGGTGGTTTTGCGCATTTCCCGACGCAGGGCAAGACGTATGCCGAACTGGTCTCAAAGGTCGATTTTGCTCTGTTTGAGGCGACCTCACAGAGACTGAACCGCATTATCGAGTTCTCGGATGATGTTTATGCTGAGCGTGAAGAGAAATACATGCGCGTGCAGACCTTTAACCGTATCATCAACGGGAATCTGTTCGATTATCAGTTTCAGCCCATTGTCAGCGCGCATAACGGTGAGATCTTTGCATTTGAGGCTTTGATGCGCCCCCGTACGGATGTGCCGATGACACCGAGCGAGATCATCGCGATCGCGAAGGAAGAGGGACGCTTAAGCGAAGTTGAGCATTTGACATTTTCCAATACGATGCGTATCCTGAGTGAGAACCGTGATATCTTCGCCTCAAAGAAGATGTTTATCAACAGTATTCCGGACTGTTATGTTCCGGATGAATATTTTGAACAGCTGATCGAGCAGTACGGACCGATGCTGGACCGCATCGTCGTGGAGATCACGGAAGAACATGATCTGAGTGACCAGATGGATGAGATCATCAAAAAGCGTTACCGCAATCATAACATCATGGTCGCGCTGGATGATTTCGGAAGCGGTTATGCCAACGAATCCAACCTGTTGCGTTGCCAGCCGGATTTCGTGAAGATCGACCGGTCCCTGATCGTGGATATCGATAAGGATTCCAAGAAACAGCATCTGGTCGGCAATATCGTAAGTTATGCAAACCAGCATGGCATTAAAGTCATCGCCGAAGGTATCGAGACGGATGATGAGCTCCGTGCCGCGATCGAACTGAATGTCGATCTGATCCAGGGCTTCTGTACATCGAAACCCAGATCGGTCATGCTTTTGGAGATCTCCCAGGAAGTGACCGAACGTATCATTACTCTAAACAAGAAGGCTGTTTAATATAGCAAGAACACCCGCGGATGATCTCATCTGCGGGTGCTCTTTATACGTCCATGAAAAATGGAGCTGAGGGGAATCGAACCCCTGTCCGAAAACCCATTCATCGCAAGTTCTCCCATCACAGTCATTCTTTAGTTTTCCCTCCTATATGCACAGAAGGACAGGCGCATATAAAAGGTAGCTTCATCAATGTTCCGGCCCCGCAAAGCTTAGGGGCAGGAGTGGCGCATCAAGTCGATGCCGGTTCGTAAGCGATGCGGGACTTACGGCCGACAGCTGCACTTAGGCAGCAAATGCAAAATTATTATCTTCTGCGTTTATATTTAAGTTTTCCGTTTTGGTATGCAGTCACGGTCTGCAGATGGCTGTCACGATTGCAAAATCCCCGTCGAAACCAGTACAACCCCGTTGTAAGGTTTATGCAAAAGATATTGTTCGCGAAAGTAGTATAAGGGATATTTCGGAAAATGTCAACATCCGGGATCATTTTCCGAGAAGTTCTTCCGGCTTGGCTTCCATGATCGGCGCGAAACGCAGGCGAACGGTCGGAAGTTTCGGAAGGACGGTATAGTAGTTGGTCTGCCAGTCACAGCCCTGGGACGGATCGTTCTCGCCGTTTGCGGGAGGAGCGAAGATATTCAGGCGCAGTTCGCACGCTTCGGTCAGCGGATTCTCGAAGAAGGCGGGCATCAGGTCAATGCATTTCGTACCGGGTGCTTTGTAGAACCAACGTCCGTGAATCTCCATCATCAGGTTGAGCGGAGCCAGTTCCTCATCAAAATAAACTTCGGCGAAGTGAGGATGAGCCGAAAACATGAGAGGAACGGAGACACCGTCGGAGTCCTCCGAACCGCCCCAGCGAAGCTTCGCGGGGAAACTTACTTCGTTTTGAACCTCAAGCGAAGGAGAGAAGAAAGCATCCGAAATGATGTCTTTATAGGCAGACAGGATCGGCTGTTCGATACCAACAGAAGCGTTATTCGGATCAGAGGTCTCCAGACCTAACCGGCCGTCATCGCGGAACTGATAGAAGGTAAAGCCCGAAAACCAGCGGACCGGATCGCGCTTGATGCATTCGCAGAAGTTGCGGATCATGTCGACCTGGTCATAGGGACCGGTCACATCACCGTCGGCATTGCATTCGCTCATGACCATGGGCTTTTCTTTACCGCCGCAGAGAAACTTGAAACGCTCATAACTCCGGCGCGTCATGTCATAGGTTACCGAGGCACTCTCGCGTTTATGGGACTTACCGCCGGGTTCGGCGATGTCGTAAGGCCAGCCCCAGTGCAGCGCCATATATTTGTCAACGGACCAGATATCGGTCACGCGAACAGCCTCCGCAAATTCTTTTTCCATCACGATCTCTTCACTCTTCGGATCTTCAACACCTCCGATGCAGAGGATGGTGGATACGTTGGGAGCATATTGCTTGATGATCTTATGAAAACGCACGTAAAAATCGGCCACTTCCTGATAGGTACAGCGACGGTTGAAAGAGAACCAGTTTCCGGTCGCTTCATGATTGATCCGCAGGAAGATTCGGCCGAAAGTCGTCAGATCCTTCGCGATCGCTATCAAATGCTCGTCGTTGACGTGCGGATCGATGGTCAATGTAAGCAGGACATCCTGACCGTGACGGCGGATGTCGCGCATATAGGTAAAAGGCTCATCATCTTTATCACCGATGAGACCGCCTTTATAGGTAAAATAGTCATCGTAGGGATAATCCCACGCAAAGGAGACCGAAGGGTTCGCATGGACTACGCTGGCTCTTCCGGGAAAACCTTCATCCAGAGGATAGTAGCAGTACATCAGATTTACTGCGCGGTGCGGACGACCGAGTTTCTGCAGGATATAATCCTGGTTGACATAAGGACCGCGTTCGCTTCCGTCACCGAGATCGACGGCACAGGATGCAGGACCTAAATGGATTTGGTTTGCTTTGTAGGATTCCATGAGAAAAACCTCCCCGATACGAGATCGACCGGATATTCCGATCATTGACCTCAGTATAGCATCGGGGAGGTATGCGGTAAATGTATTTTATGAGTGTGTTTATGTGTTTATCGATGTTTGATCTTCCTTTGCGGTTTGCTTTGTAAACTTCTCGGAAAACCATTTCCGGAGGTTTTTCACGATGACATCGGTACCATTTTGGGTGATCACCGCGATCAGGAAGGTGATCACGAAACCGAATACCATGAAGAATGCATATTTAAGGAAGGAGAGATCCTGACTTGCATGGGGTTGAAGCATTTGCTGTTGAATCACGTGATGGAAGAGATACATGGCAAATGAGTATTTCGAGATCGTGTTGATCAAAAAGGCGATCGGGTGAAAACGCTGCTTTGTATCTTCTTTCGGAGCAGGAACCAGAGAGCAGAGTTTGTACAGACTAAAGAACAGACCGATCGTTGCGATCAGATTGCCATGCATGACACAGCCCGGATATTCTACGAAAGTAAGAACGATAAAAACTACACCGCCCAGGCAAGCTGCGACGGCATTTACCTTTTTGACATACATCGCAAAATAAATGCCGAGTACGAACTCGGGCAGGCGCACGAGGACGGAACAGCCCTGATCAAACGGAAACGGATAGAAAGGGATAAACAGAGCGTAGAATACGAGAAGACAAGCACCGAAGATCAGGGGAGCCTTTTTGATCGCATAATACAATAAGGGAAATATCAGGTAATAGATCAGGATCACGCCTAAATACCATTCGCCGACACGGTAACTGGTCGTTACCCCACGCATGGACAGGAAACCGTCCATTCCGATCACACTCCATATCATATTTCTGGAAAGAAGATGGCCGGAGGGCACATCAAACCAAAGATATACGATGAAATAGGCTGCGTAGAACAGAGGAAAAATCGAGAAAAAACGCTTCTTATAAAACTCGGATAGCTTTTTGCCGGATCGTTCAAAGCTGTTGACCAGTACGTAGCCTGAGAGGATCAAAAACAGGCCGACACCGATCAGACCGAGGGTCTGACTGCGGGTCTTTATGATCAGTTTAAAAGATGTATGGATGGAAAAACTTTCGACCATCAGATTGAAGTGGAACAGAAAGATCATCAGAAAGGCCAGAGTCCGGATGATATCCAGTTCGTAACGACGCTTCATGTTAACCTCCGTAATGCGGTAATTATGGTTGGATCCCCTTCATTTTACCATTCTGTGTGTGGGCTTGCAAGTCTTTTCCGAGCAGGGAATAGGGCGGCAATTTGTCGATTTTTTTGAGAAAACCGTATTGAAGTTCAAAAGCGGTTGTGATATGATGAAACTATCAAACAAATTCATGCTTTTATTACAAAGCAGAAAGGTCAGGTGGAAAATGATAAAAGAATTTAAGGAGTTTATTTCCAAGGGTAATGTCATGGACATGGCTGTCGGCATCATTATCGGCGGAGCATTTACCGCGATCGTAAACGCACTGGTTGCAAATATCCTGATGCCGTTGATCGGCCTCATCGCAGGCGGCAGCGCAGTTTCGGATCTTTCCTTCTCAATCAAAGATACCGTATTCAACTACGGAGCGCTGATCCAGGCGATCATCGACTTCATCCTTATTGCATTTGTATTGTTCTTGATCATCAAGGCGATGAACAAGATGCGTAAGAAGAAGGAAGAGAGCCCGGCTACAACGAAGAAGTGCCCGTACTGCATCACCGATATTGCGATCGAAGCAACTCGTTGCCCGAATTGTACTTCCGAGTTACCCGCAAAGGCAGAATAAAACCGATCACGGATCGAACATTATAATGAAACAGGTGGCATACGTGTAGTAACGTGTGCCACCTGTTACGTTTTTATTACAATTGTTAACATCAGGTTGAAATTTTGGCGGCCAGGTGCTAGAATGGTTTAGGAGTGCGGCTTTTAAGACGCATTTCTTGAAATGCATATAAACCGGAGGTTTGTTCATGAGTGTAAAAAGAGTTTATGCCGAGAAAAAAACACCTTTTGCCGTTGCGGCGAAAGAACTGCAGGAGGAGATCGGAAGTTATCTGAACATCGGCGGCGTTACGTCCGTCCGTGTTCTGATCTGCTATGATATCGAGAATCTTTCGGACGAAGTGTATAAAAAAGCGCTGACGACCGTCTTCTCCGAGGCTCCGGTAGATACATATTACGAAGAGACGTTCCCGCACAACGACGATGACCGTATCTTCACGGTCCAGTCGCTTCCCGGTCAGTTCGACCAGCGCGCCGACTCCGCAGAGCAGTGTGTAAAGCTGTTGAAGGAAGACGAGGAACCGATCATTCATTCCGCGACTACGTATGTGATCTCCGGTAAGATCACCGACGAAGAGTTTGATAAGATCAAACATCACTGCATTAACCCCGTGGACTCGAAAGAGATCCCGCTCGAGAAACCGCAGACTTTGATCACGAAGTTTGACGATCCCGCAGATGTCATTATCTTTGACGGTTTCTGCTCCATGAACGATACAGATCTGAATGCTCTGTACAGTTCTTTGGGCCTGGCGATGACCTTTAAGGATTTCAAGCATATTCAGAATTACTTCCGGAACGAAGAGAAGCGCGATCCGTCCATGACGGAGATCCGCGTTTTGGATACGTATTGGTCGGATCATTGCCGCCATACGACTTTTAATACCGAACTTAAGAATGTTACCTTCCTGGACGGCGATTACAAAAAGCCGATGCAGGAAACGTATGAGCGTTACGTTAAGGATCACAAAGAGATCTTTGCGGGACGCAATGATAAATTTGTCTGCCTGATGGATCTGGCTCTCATGGCGATGCGTCGCCTGAAAAAAGAGGGCAAACTGAACGATCAGGAAGAGAGCGACGAGATCAATGCATGTTCGATCGTAGTTCCGGTCACGATCGACGGAAAGACGGAAGAGTGGCTCGTCAACTTTAAGAACGAAACACACAACCATCCGACCGAGATCGAGCCGTTCGGTGGCGCTGCGACCTGTCTGGGCGGCGCGATCCGCGACCCGCTGTCGGGACGTACCTATGTATATCAGGCCATGCGTATCACCGGCGCGGCCGATCCTACAAAGCCTCTGGATCAGACGCTGAAGGGAAAACTTCCGCAGAAAAAACTGGTCCGCGGTGCAGCCCATGGTTACAGCTCGTACGGAAACCAGATCGGTCTGGCTACCGGTTATGTTAAAGAGATCTATCATCCGAATTACGTTGCAAAACGTATGGAGATCGGTGCCGTTATGGGCGCTGCGCCCAGAAGCGCGGTCGTTCGTCTGACTTCCGATCCGGGTGACATCCTTGTCCTTTTGGGCGGCCGTACCGGCCGTGACGGCTGCGGCGGTGCAACCGGTTCTTCGAAGGCTCACAACGAGGCATCTATCGATACCTGCGGTGCAGAAGTTCAGAAGGGTAATGCACCTACCGAGCGTAAACTGCAGAGATTGTTCCGTCGTCCGGAAGTCAGCCATTTGATCAAAAAGTGTAACGACTTCGGTGCCGGCGGTGTTTCCGTTGCCATCGGTGAGCTGGCCGACGGACTTTTGATCAACCTGGATCGCGTACCGAAGAAATATGCCGGCCTGGATGGGACCGAGATCGCCATCTCCGAATCCCAGGAGCGTATGGCGGTCGTTGTGGATCCGAAGGATCTGGATGCCTTCCTTGCATACGCTGCAGAAGAAAACCTTGAGGCCACGACCGTTGCTACCGTAACGAAGGAGCCCCGTCTTGTGATGCAGTGGAGAGGCAAGACCATCGTCGATCTGTCCCGCGCTTTTCTGGATACCAACGGCGCACATCAGGAAGCTGACGTTGTCGTTTCCGTGCCTTCCGCAGCGGATACGTTCTTTACCGACGTTCCGGTAACCGATGTGGAAGAGAAGTGGACGTCCATGCTTTCTGACCTGAACGTGTGCTCACAGAAGGGGCTGGTTGAGATGTTCGACGGTTCCATCGGTGCCGGCAGCGTATTCATGCCTTACGGCGGTAAGTATCAGCTGACAGAAACCCAGGCCATGGTTGCTAAACTGCCTGTTCTTCAGGGTAAGACCGACACTGTTACCATGATGGCTTATGGTTTCGATCCGTACCTTTCTTCCTGGAGCCCGTACCACGGCGCCATCTATGCAGTCGTGGACTCGATCGCGAAGATCGTTGCGAACGGCGGCGATTATTCGAAGATCCGCATGACCTATCAGGAATACTTCCGTCGCATGACCGAAGATCCGAAGGGCTGGGGAGAGCCTTTCTCCGCGCTCCTCGGCGCATACGATGCACAGCTGGGCTTCGGCCTTCCGTCCATCGGCGGTAAGGACTCCATGTCCGGTACGTTTAACGATATCTCGGTTCCTCCGACATTGGTATCCTTCGCGGTCGATGTGGCTTCCGATACGACGATCATTTCCCCTGAATTCAAGAAGGCGGGGCATAAACTGATTGCTGTTCATATCCATAAGAACGAATACGATCTTCCGGATTACGAGCAGATCAAAACGACGTATTCCGAAGTATTCAATGCGATAAAGAATAAAGTCGTCGTTTCTGCATATGCTCTGGGTGCAAATGGTTACGCGGAAGCAGTCAGCAAGATGGGCTTCGGTAACAAACTGGGTGCCGAGCTGTTTGCACGCGTTATCCCGTCGAATCGTCTGTTTGCGCCGGCTTACGGTGATCTGATCCTGGAAGTTGCGGACGATCTTTCCTATGCAACTTATCTTGAGAACTGTGATTATGACGTTATCGGCGAAGTAATCGAAAAGCCCGCATTCATCTACGGTGATGCATGCATTTCCATGCAAGAGGCTTTGTCTTGCTGGAAGGCTCCTCTGGAGAAGGTATTCCCGACCCGTGCCACTAAGAAGTATGATGCGGTCGCTTCGGACCTGTATAAGGCTCCGTCGATCTACGTTTGCAAGAATAAAGTCGCTAAGCCTACCGTATTCATTCCGGCATTCCCCGGAACGAACTGCGAGTACGACAGCATGAAGGCTTTCGAGCGTGCCGGCGCCAATGTAAATATCAAAGTTCTGCGCAACCTGACTGCGGAAGATATCCGTGATTCGGTCGATGTATATGAGAAAGCGATCAAAGAGGCTCAGATCGTTATGTTCCCCGGAGGTTTCTCCGCAGGTGACGAACCGGAAGGCTCCGCGAAGTTCTTCGCGACCGCTTTCCGTAACGAGAAACTGAAAGAAGCGATCCTGGATCTCATCAATAACCGCGATGGTCTGATGCTCGGTATCTGTAACGGTTTCCAGGCATTGATCAAGCTCGGCTTAGTTCCTTACGGAACGATCGCTGTTCAGAAAGAAGACTCGCCGACACTTACTTACAACACGATCGGCCGTCATATCTCCAAGATGGTCTATACAAAGGTCGTTTCCAATAAGTCCCCTTGGCTCGCTAAGGCACAGTTGGGCGGCGTTTACTGTAACCCAGCATCTCATGGTGAAGGTCGCTTTGTAGCGAACGAAGAGTGGATCCGCAAACTCTTTGCAAACGGTCAGGTTGCTACCCAGTATACCGATCCCGAGGGCAATGCTTCCCTGGATGAAGAGTGGAACGTCAATGGTTCTTACGCATGTATCGAGGGTATTACCAGTGAGGACGGACGCATCCTCGGTAAGATGGCACATTCCGAGCGTCGCGGCGATTCGGTTGCCATCAACATTTACGGCGATCAGGACATGAAGATCTTCGAGTCCGGCGTTGAATACTTCCGCTAAGTTTTTGCGGAATAAAGCCGGAGCGTTTCCTCCGGCATCGTATGACGGATTTGAGGATGAGTAATGGTACGACTTCGTAAATTTATCGAACGGTTTATGCCGATCTATGCGGTATTACCGTTGATCTGCTGTTTTGTGTTCAATACACTGATCTATACCGGTACGCGGCTGATCTCCGCAGGTCATAAACACTACGATATGACCTTGGGGATGGATAAGGATACCCCGTATCTGCAGTGGACCGTACTGATCTATTTCGGATGCTTCGCTTTTTGGGCACTGAACTATATCATCATCGGAAGCATTAGCCGGGAGCATTGTTACCGCTTTTGCGTGGCGGATATGTTGTCCCGTGTTGTCTGCGCAGTGTTTTTTATCTTCGTTCCGACCACGAATGTGCGTCCGGAAGTTGTGGGAGAGGGCTTTATCCCCATGGCTATGCGTTTCCTGTACTGGATCGATCCCGCGGATAATCTCTTCCCGTCCATTCATTGTCTGGTAAGCTGGTTCTGTTATATCGGAATCCGCGGCCAGAAAAAGATCCCGTTACGATACCGGATCTTTTCGTTGATCGCAGCATTTGCCGTATTTGTTTCGACACTTACGACAAAACAGCATGTTATTGTTGACGTGATCTCGGGCGTTTTGATCGCAGAGGTCCTGTATCGACTCTCACAGCATTTTAATTGGTGGGAAAAATACGCGAAAGTTGCCGACCGCGTGACGGAATTTGTTTTCCGCTGCAAGGTAATGGGGGATGAAAGTGAAAGCAAAGATATTTAAGATCCTGTTCTTTGTCATTATATTCGCGATCACCGCCTATAGTGTACTTAAGGGAAAGGATCTCGGTTCCATATGGGATGCCATCCTGGGCGTAAAAAAACGATGGATCGTTTTGGCATTGCTGCTGACCGTAATGTTTATTTGCAGTGAATCCGTGATCATTTCCTATATGCTTCGTGTGCTTAAATCACCGGTCAAATTATGGAAATGTATCCTGGTATCCTGGATCGGATTTTTTTACTGCTACATCACGCCTTCCGCCACGGGCGGTCAGCCCATGCAGATGTACTATTTGAAACGCGAAAACGTGGATTACAGTGTCAGCATGCCGGTCATCATGGTCGTGACCATCACCTATAAACTGATCCTGGTCCTGATCGGAATACCGCTGATGATCTGGGGCCGTCCCTATGTTTCGGAACATGTGGGAAGCGCAGCATTTTGGCTGTACCTCGGCGTTTTTCTGAATATCATCTGCGTCGGTTTCATGCTGCTTCTTTTGTTCCGCATCAACTGGGCCGGCAAGATCCTGTATCTGGGCCTTCGTTTTCTGAAGAAGATCCACCTGATCCGGAATTATGAAGCTGCCGAAGCCAAACTGGTCTCTTTTATGAAGAGCTATCAAGACACGGCCAATTCCATCGCCGGTCACTGGAAGATGTTGGGCAATGTGATGGTTATGACGGTCTTTCAGCGGTTGTTTTATTTCAGCATTTCCTGGTGTGTCTATAAGTCATTCGGACTTTCCGGTACGGGCTTTTGGACCATCATTTTCCTGCAGGCTTTGATCGCGACTGCTGTTGACATGTTGCCGTTCCCCGGCGGCATGGGCATCACGGAACATATGTTCGAGTTTGTTTTTGCCGCAGTTTATCCGGCGGCGTTGCTGACCCCGGCGAACCTGCTGATGCGCGGTGTTACGTTTTATTCCATCGTATTCATCGGTGCGATCGTTTCGGTGGTATCCACCTTTGTTTTTAAGAGAAGAGATCATAGATCACAACAAGGAGTTTCTACATGATAGGCTATTATGATTATACGATCGTCACGACCTTTCTGAGTCTTTTTTCTTCGATGCTCGGCATTTTCCTGACATCGCAGTCCAACTATAAATATGCGATCCTCTGCCTGGCATTGTCCGGTTTCTGTGATATGCTCGACGGAAAGATCGCGCGTACCAAAAAGAACCGCAGCGATGAGCAGAAGAGCTTCGGTATCCAGTTGGATTCTCTTTGTGATATCGTTTGCTTCGGTGTGTTCCCCGCGTATTTCGCTTACCGGAACGGCATGGATGGTATCGTCGGTATCGTGATCCTTCTGTTCTATGTAATGAATGGCGTTATCCGTCTTGCTTATTACAATGTGATGGAAGAGAAGCGCCAAAAAGAAACGGAAGGCAATCGCAAGTTTTATTCGGGTCTGCCGATCACTTCGATCGCTATTGCTTTACCGATCTTTTATTTGGTCGGAAGGCTCTTGGAACATCAGTTTTACGTTCTTTTGATCCACATCTGCATGACATCGGTCGGCGCTCTGTTCGTAGTGGATTTCAAAGTTAAGAAACCCAACAATGCGCAACTTGCGGTCATCTGCATCGTAGTAGCTATGGTCGTATTATCCCTGCTGAAACTGATCTAGGAGGAACTGTCGTGCAATACTACACCAGAATGACCAATTGCATATCCAGGGATCGTTATCCTTCGGCCGAACTGGTCGTAAACGACAGCGGCACGCAGGAGAAGATGCTCGGTTTCCTGTATGGGACTGCGATCGGCCGAGCCGTTTTGAAGCCCCTGGTCTCGCCTGTGGTCTCGAAGGTCTGCGGATGCTTCCTGGACAGCGGTCTCTCGAGAAGATTGATCCCGCTTTTTATCAAAAAGTGCGGTCTCGATATGACCTTTGTGAACCGCGAGGTCGATGAATTTAAATCGTACAATGATTTCTTTACCCGTGAATTGGTGGCAAATGCAAGACCCATCGACCATACGAACGATCATCTGATCAGTCCGTGCGACTCGAAACTTCTGGTCTATGATATCGATGAGGACCTTTGCGTTCAGATCAAAAACACAAGATATACGATGCATGAACTCCTGCGGGATCAACGTCTCGCAGAGAAATATAAAGGCGGATCCATGTTCATTTTCCGTCTGTCTGTGGATGATTACCACAGATATTGTTATATCGATGACGGAAAGAAGACGCACAACCGTAGGATACCGGGAGTGTTCCACACGGTGCATCCTGCGGCCGGTGATCTCTATCCGATCTATAAGCAGAACACGAGAGAGTATTGCATGATGCGCACCGAGCATTTCGGCGATGTTATCATGATGGAGGTCGGCGCGCTGAATGTCGGCCGTATCGTAAATTACAAACAAAAAGGTCGTTTCTCGCGCGGCGAAGAAAAAGGCCGCTTCGAATTCGGCGGCTCAACGATCGTTTTGTTCTTCGAAAAAGACCGGGTCGTGCCGGATCCGGATATCATGTTACACAGTCAGCTCGACATTGAGACGAAGGTGAGCATGGGCGAAAAAATCGGCATTGGAGGAGTAGGAAATGTTTGAAGCACAAGTGCAAGAGTTCAATCAAAAACTGGAAGGCGCGGTTGAACTTGCAAAGCAGGATCTGGAAGGTGCTACCAATGCGCTGGAGGAACTGGTTAAAGATCTGGACAATATCGTCCCCATGGAAAGTAACGAGTACTATGAGTGTCGATATAACGCATGTGAGATCCTTTCGGATTTCAAGCTGATGGCACGTAAGTTTCCGCAGTGTGAAGCAGATCTGAAAGAGATGATCAAATCTGCGATGGAGCTCTATAAACGTGACGAGGAAGATTATGCTCTTCACGTTTCAACGGCCTATTTCAAACTCGGAGCTTTGGGACGTATCTGCAATAATCTGGCTACGATGACCGAGCCTCGCGTTTTAAACGAGGAAGAGAAGAAGGTTTTTGATACGATCCTGAATTACTACAAACTGGCGATTCGCTATACGATCGACGGCCTTAAGACCGGACTGATCAAGATCGTGACCCTTCATGCGACCGCTTTGGAACATATGGGTGTAATGTATGCCGACGTGGGCAATAATAAAGACGCCATTACCGCGTTGGAACAGTCCATCAATTTCCAGAAGGCCGTCTATGAAAAAAGAGATGACCGCACGAGCGGCATCCAGCTTGCGATGCGCATGAACCTGCTCTCGAATATCTATAATCGCATGCATGATATGCCGAAGGTCGTTGAAACTTTGGAAGATTCGATCTTTGTTCTGGAGGAACTGGAGGATTCGGATCCGCTGAATATCAAGATCTTGCTGTGCCGTCACTGCCTTAATCTGGCCGGTGCTTATGCCCGAGTTCGAGAGGAGGCTTCCAAAGCTCCTGCAATGTATCAAAAAGGCGTAGCGAAAGTTGAAGAGGCTGCAAAGATCAACGAAAAAGAAG
Organism: Lachnospiraceae bacterium; assembly: GCA_017550425.1. Taxonomy (GTDB): domain Bacteria; phylum Bacillota; class Clostridia; order Lachnospirales; family Lachnospiraceae; genus UBA1201. The sequence goes on from JAFZPG010000014.1 coordinate 55,246, forward strand.
CGATCCCGGACGTGATCATGGCCAATTATCTTGCGGCTCAGTATTTCTTCGTATGCAAGCGGAATGAAGTTTGCAAACGTATGCTCAGACGCGCGGTCGAAGCCGGTACTTACTTCAAAGAAAATTCGGGCTCCGACGAGTACGATAACTTCGTAAGTATCAGTAAGAACCTTTTGGTTCGCCTTGAGGAAGAGGAAGCAAAAGCAAAAGAGCCGAAGAGGATCGACGAGACTCAAAAGTAAAAAACCGAATAAAAAACATAAAAAGTCTATTGCCTTCTTGTTGAAAGTGTGATATGCTTAGCATGTTAAACACGATATCTTGTGATTGATATTTGCATTTGTTACTAGATGTAGTTGTTACAGGCGAACGCTATCGGACATAAAAGCAGGGAGGTATTTTTATGTTACAGGGTGTAAAAGTAATAAAAAAGGACGGAACCAAGGAGGATTTTAATGTTCAAAAGGTCGTAGTTGCCGTCAATAAATCCGCTTACCGGGCTCTGGTCACGTTTACGCAGCAAGAGCTGGATTTTATTTGTCAGTTTGTAGAAGAGAAGGTCGAGGAACTCGGGGTCAAAGAGATCGCCATTGCGCAGATGCATAATGTCGTTGAGGGCGCTTTGGAGCGCGTGAACCCTACCGTTGCGAAATCGTACCGCGACTATCGGAACTATAAGCAGGACTTCGTCCAGATGCTGGATGAGGTCTATAAGGCCAGCCAGTCCATCATGTACATCGGCGATAAGGAGAACTCCAACACCGACAGTGCGCTCGTTTCCTCCAAACGAAGCCTGATCTTTAATGAACTTAATAAGTCCCTGTATAAGAAGTTCTTCCTGACGACGGAGGAATTGCAGGCCATCCGTGAAGGATATCTCTACATTCATGATATGGCTGCCCGTCGTGACACCATGAACTGCTGCCTGTTCAATGTCGAAGAGGTCCTGCGCGGCGGTTTCGAGATGGGTAACCTTTGGTATAACGAGCCGAAAACTCTGGATGTTGCTTTCGACGTGATCGGTGATATCGTTCTTTCTGCAGCCAGCCAGCAGTATGGCGGTTTTACTATTCCGCAGGCGGATAAGATCCTCGAGCCTTATGCGGAAAAATCCTACGTAAAATACATCAAGAAATATACGGACCTCGGCATCAGCGAGGAGCGTGCTAAAGAAGAAGCGATCAAAGACATCGAGCGTGACTTTGAGCAGGGCTTCCAGGGATGGGAGTATAAATTTAATACCGTTGCTTCTTCCCGTGGCGACTATCCTTTCATTACTGTTACGGCCGGTATCGGTACCGGACGTTTTGCAAAAATGGCGACCATCAAGATGCTACAGGTACGTCGGAAAGGCCAGGGTAAGGCTGAGTGTAAGAAGCCCGTTCTGTTCCCTAAGATCGTGTTCCTGTACGATGAGAACCTTCACGGACCGGGCTGTGAGCTGGAGGATGTTTTCGAGGCCGGGATCGAGTGCTCTTCGAAGACCATGTATCCGGACTGGCTCTCATTGACCGGAAAGGGTTACATCGCCAGCATGTATAAGAACTACGGCGAGGTCATCTCACCGATGGGTTGCCGTGCCTTTCTGTCGCCCTGGTATGAGCGCGGCGGCATGCATCCGGCAGATGATAAGGATAAGCCTGTATTCGTCGGCCGTTTCAACATTGGCGTAGTCAGCCTGCATTTGCCCATGATCCTCGCGAAATCCCGTCAGGAATCGAAAGATTTTTACGAGGTTCTGGATTACTATCTGAATCTGATTCGTCAGTTGCACATCCGCACCTATGCATATCTGGGCGAGATGAAGGCATCCACGAACCCTCTGGCCTACTGTGAGGGCGGCTTCTACGGCGGACATTTGGGCATCCATGATAAGATCAAACCGGTCCTGAAGGCAGCGACCGCTTCCTTCGGTATCACGGCGTTTAACGAACTTCAGCAACTCTACAATGGCAAATCTCTCGTTGAAGACGGAGCGTTTGCCCTCGAAGTTCTGACATATATCAACAAAAAGATCGAAGAGTTCAAAGAGGCGGACGGACATCTGTACGCGATCTACGCGACGCCGGCAGAGAACCTCTGCGGTCTGCAGGTGAAGCAGTTCCGTAAGAAGTACGGCATCGTGGAAAATGTATCCGACCGCGAATATGTAAGTAACGGTTTCCATTGCCACGTTACCGAAAATATCACGCCCATCCAGAAGCAGGATCTCGAATATCGTTTCTGGGAATTGTCCAACGGCGGTAAGATCCAGTACGTGAAGTACCCGATCGACTACAACAAAGAAGCGATCAAAACGCTGGTCCGCAGAGCCATGAAGATGGGCTTCTACGAGGGCGTAAACATGTCGCTTGCGTACTGTGACGACTGCGGACATCAGGAGCTGGAGATGGATGTCTGCCCGAAGTGCGGCAGTCGCAATCTGACGAAGATCGACCGCATGAACGGTTATCTTTCCTACTCCAGAGTGAAGGGTGACACCCGTCTGAATGCGGCAAAGATGGCCGAGATCGCCGAAAGAAAATCAATGTAAACGGAGACAGAAGATGCGTTATCATAACATAACGAAGGACGATATGTTGAACGGAGACGGACTCCGGGTGGTCCTTTGGGTGAGCGGTTGCTCGCATTGCTGTGAGGGATGCCAAAACCCTATTACATGGGATTGCGAAGGCGGACTTCCCTTTGACGATGCTGCCAAACGGGAAATATTCGATGAACTGGATAAAGACTATATCTCAGGCATTACTTTCAGCGGCGGCGATCCGTTGTTTTATAAGAACCGGCCGGATGTTGCCGCATTGATCGACGAGATCCGGGAAAAATATCCGGATAAGACGATCTGGCTCTACACCGGTTATGACTGGGAAGCGATCCGTGACCTTCCGATGATGCGTAAGATCGACGTCGTGATCGATGGGCAGTTTGTGATCGACCTGCTGGATAAGCAGCTGAAGTGGCGCGGAAGTTCCAACCAGAAAGTCATTGACGTGCAAAAAAGCCTGCAGAACGAGGATAAAGAAGCAGTCCTGTTTTGCGACTGACTCTGTAAGAAGATAGATAACAAACAGGAAGGATATTATATGCAAAAGGATATCATGGCTAAGATCAAGATCCGGTATGTATCCGATCAGATCGAGAAACTTACGTATATCGACGGCAAGTCGGACTGGATCGACCTTCGGGCTGCTGAGGATGTAGTACTGAAGGCGGGCGAGTTCAGACTGATCAGCCTGGGTGTGTGCATGCAGTTACCGGAAGGATATGAGGCACACATTGTTCCGAGGAGCTCGACTTATAAGAATTTCGGAGTTCTTCAGGCAAACCATATGGGGGTCGTTGACTGTTCCTATTGCGGCAATAATGACATCTGGCGCTTCCCCGCGCTGGCTATGCGCGATACCGAGATCCACGTCGGGGACCGCATCTGCCAGTTCCGCATTATGGAGAACCAGCCGAAGATCGTGTTTGAAGAGGTCGACAACCTCGAAGGAGCCGATCGCGGTGGTTTCGGAAGCACCGGAATCGTATAAAAAATACGGCTGATCCGTCGTATGCGACGGGTCAGCCGTAGGTTATTCATTCGATCGATTTTATCGTTTTTCACCCATGAAGAACAGAGCGACGGTTCCGGGACCGGAATGTGCTCCGATGGTCGGAGAGATGTAATTGATGATCTTGCAGTCAATGCCGAAACGGCTCTTTACCTGAGCGGCCACATATTTGGCATCCTCAAGGCAGTCGCCGTGACCCAGAAAGATCGTATCGTTCTCCCAGTCACCGAGGGAAGCGCCCATGTTGTCGACCAAAGCATTCAGAGACTTCTTACGGCCGATGGACTTGCCGACGGGCTTCAGAAGGCCTTCGTCATCTACATGAAGAACGGGCTTCAGGTTGACCAGGGTGCCGACGATCGCTGCGGTTTTGGAAACACGGCCGCCGCGGTGCAGGTGAAAGAGGTCATTGACTGTGAACTGATGGCAGAAGTGAAGGATGTTAGCTTTCAGCCAGTCGGCGATCTCTTCCATGGATCTGCCCTGTTCCTTCATCATAACGGCTTTATATACGACCAGGCCCTGTCCGAGAGAAGCGGAGAGCGAGTCGATCACAATGATCTTGCGATCGGGGAATTCCTCCATTAATGTGTTAGCACCGACAAATGCATTTTGGCATGTGGAGCTTAATCCGGAGGAAAAAGCTATATGCAGGATGTCATATCCTTCCGCAACATAAGGGCGGATCTTCTCGATAAAACCTTCCGGGTTCATCGCGTTGGTAGTCGGTAATAAGCCTTCACGCATCTTAGCGTAGAATGTCTGCGGAGCCATCTGGCAGTCCGGACCGTAGGAAATGCCATCCATGATGTAGTAAAGGCTGACAACGGGAATGTTGTATTCTTTCACGAAATCATCCGGCAGATCGCAAGTGGAGTCGGTAGTGATCAAAAATCGTTTCATAGGGACCCTTTCTGAACTGTGTTTCTGTACGTAATGTACGCATGGATTATTGTAGCACAGAATATAAAATGATACAAGGGAAACTCGGGAGATAGTTATGAAGAAAAATACAAGGATCGTAATATCGTTGGTCGCGGCGCTGCTTTTATGCGGTTGCAGTTCCGAGGCAGTCATGCTGAAATCCGACGGTATTACGTTGTATAATTCGAAAAATTATAAAGAGGCAGAGAAGATCTTTCTGCAGGCGATCTCACTCGATGAAGGCAATGCGTCCATTTACAGTGACCTGGGAATGAACTATATCGAGATGAAGGATTATGAGAAAGCCATGAAAGCTTTTGATACCTCCATCGAACTGGATAAAGACCAGCAGGCGGCTTATCGCGGTAAGGGACTGGTTTATCTGGAGCAGAAAAACTATGATGCTGCGATCGGTGAGTTTACTCATGCGATAAAAAACACCGGCACACGTGTCGGAGCCATCGATTACGATATATTGTCCTATCGTGCTCAGGCAGAAGCGGCCGGCGGTTTTTATCAGGAGGCACTGGCTTCCCTGAATGCCTTGGTCGAACTTGACGTTCATAAGGCGGATTCTCTGTTCCTGCGCGGGATCGTGTATATCCGAAGCGGTTCGTTTGATAAAGGAGTCAATGATCTCAAAGCCTGTGCGGATCTGTCAGCCGATCCGTTTTTGGACTTTAGGATCTATGAAACGTTGGCAGATCTTGGTTATGCCGAAGCGGGCGTGGAATTCCTCAATAAGATCTTTGAAAGCACGGAAGAGACGGATGATCTGCATTTGCTGAAAGGAAAGGCTTACTATCTGCTCGGGAAATATACCAACGCGATCCAGGAACTGGTGACCCCGATTAAAAACAATAATGCTTCGGCGGTGCTTTATGCCGGTTTGTGTCACGAAAACCTCGGAGATTTCAAAAAGGCGGAGTCGGTCTACAAGAGTTTCCTTCAGACGAATTCCAAGGGAAGAAATGATGCCGACACTCAGGCGATCTTGGCACAATGCGCTTATTCACAGTACGAACTGTGTGATTTCGCCAGCGCTAAGCACAGCATTGCCTCCGCGATCGCAATAGGAGATCATGGCTGCATGGACGATCTGTATTGGAACGAGATCATGATCTTATATCAGCTCGGAGAATATCAAAACGCCTATGATAAGGCTTTGGCCTATAAAGAAACATTTCCGGACGATGCACGCATCGAAGCCGAGATCTCCGTATTATCCATGAAACTTCCGCAAGCGGACACAGGAGTTATTGAATGATCGAATTAAAAGAAGAGATTAAACGCTTTGTTTTGGTCGGCGTAAGCACCGGTGACCCGGAAAGCCTGCAGGACTCTCTGGATGAATTGGAGGAGCTACTGAAGACTGCCGGCGGCGTGGCTTGCGATCGCCTCGTCCAGAATCTGGAACGCATCCATCCGGTGACCTACGTTGGCAGTGGTAAACTTGACGAACTTCGCATGCTGGTGCAGTCGCATGATGCGGCCGGCGTGATCTGCGATGATGAATTAAGTCCCGTGCAGTATCGTAACATGGAGGATGCTTTGGACTGTGCCGTGTTAGATCGTACGATGCTGATCCTCGATATATTTGCCGCGCATGCTGCTTCGGCAGAAGGAAAACTTCAGGTCGAACTCGCCATGCAAAAATACCGGGCGGCCCGCCTGGTCGGACTGCGAAAGAGCCTGTCGCGACTGGGCGGCGGTATCGGTACGCGAGGACCCGGTGAAAAAAAACTGGAGACCGACCGCAGACTCATCCACGAGAGGATCGGTTTCCTGAAGCAGGAACTCAAGAAGGTCGTTAAGAACCGCGAAGCACAGCGAAAGAACCGCGAGCGCAGCCTGCATATGTCGGCGGCTTTGGTCGGATACACGAACGCCGGCAAATCCACACTGCTGAATCTGCTCACAGGCGCAGATGTCCTCTCCGAGAACAAACTGTTTGCCACCTTGGACACAACGACGCGTGTTTTGAAGTTTGAAAACAAAGAGGAAATGCTTCTGACCGATACGGTAGGGTTTATTCGCAAACTGCCGCATGACGTGATCGATGCGTTTAAGAGCACCCTTGAGGAGGCTGTGCACTGTGACCTGATCCTGCATGTTGTGGACGCATCTTCGCCGATGATGGATGTACAGATGCAGGTCGTGAAAGATACGTTACGGGAACTCAATGCAGGCGACAAGCCCGTCATCACGGTGTTTAATAAATGTGATGTCGTTCGTGAGAAAAACGGCGGAGATCTTCCGAGGCTGAAAGACTTCTCGTCGGAAGCATCTGTGATGATCAGTGCCAAAACAAACGAGGGCGTGGACGAACTGAAGGAACTTCTGGCTTCGTACATGCATAAGGATATGGTCTACCGGGAAGGGCTGATCGGTTTTGCCGAAAGCGCGAAGCTTACATTGATCCGAAAGTACGGAAGATTGATCAGCCAGGAATATCGTGAAGACGGAATTTTTATATGCGCATATCTTCCGAAGGAGATGAATCTCTAGTGTTTTCGGGCTTAAAATGATCCTTCTTACACTTGGAAAGTACGATTTTCTTTCCAAGTGTATTTATTTCAGTACATACCATATATTGTGCTTTTGCCTGTTGACACCCACCATATTGTGTGCTACAATAAGGCATAACAACACTAAACCTACTCCTTTTGACTGTATTTTTGTCGGGAGCGATCGAAAAATGATATAAAAAGAGGGAACGATTATGATCAAGGTTATTAAGAGAGATGGGGAAACAGCGGAATTTCAGATCGCGAAGATCGAGGCAGCGATCGAAAAAGCCTTTGTTGCAACCGAGAAACTGGTAAATAAAGACATCATCCAGCTTCTTGCACTGCGTGTTACCGCAGACTTCCAGACGAAGCAGAAGGACGGATGCATCACCGTCGAGCAGATCCAGGACAGCGTTGAGCACGTGCTCGAGCAGTCCGGTTATACCGACGTAGCGAAGGCATACATCCTGTACCGTAAGCAGCGCGAGAAGATCCGTAATATGAAGTCCACGATCCTGGACTATCGGGATGTCGTTAACAGCTACGTAAAGGTAGAAGACTGGCGTGTTAAGGAAAATTCCACCGTTACCTATTCGGTCGGCGGTCTGATCCTTTCGAACTCCGGCGCCGTTACGGCCAATTACTGGCTCTCCGAGATCTACGACGAGGAGATCGCGAAGGCACACCGTGAGGCAGACATCCACATTCACGACCTTTCCATGCTGACCGGTTACTGTGCAGGCTGGTCTTTGAAGCAGCTCATCGTGGAAGGCCTCGGCGGCATTCCCGGTAAGATCACATCGGCGCCTGCAAAGCACCTTTCCGTTTTGTGCAACCAGATGGTCAACTTCCTCGGCATCATGCAGAATGAGTGGGCCGGCGCGCAGGCATTTTCCTCGTTCGATACCTATCTGGCTCCGTTCGTAAAGGCAGATCACCTGACCTATCCGGAAGTTAAGAAGTGCATCGAAGCTTTCGTATACGGTGTAAATACACCTTCTCGTTGGGGTACGCAGGCTCCTTTCTCAAACATTACCTTAGACTGGACCGTACCGAATGATCTCGCAGAACTTCCTGCGATCGTCGGCGGTAAAGAAATGGATTTCAAGTATAAGGATTGCAAGCCTGAGATGGACATGGTGAACCGTGCATTCATCGAAACCATGCTCGAAGGCGATGCGAACGGCCGCGGCTTCCAGTATCCGATCCCGACCTACTCGATCACCCGGGATTTCGACTGGTCCGATACCGAAAATAATCGTCTGTTGTTCGAGATGACTTCTAAGTACGGCACTCCGTATTTCTCGAACTACATCAACAGCGATATGCAGCCTTCGGACGTGCGCAGTATGTGCTGCCGTCTGCGTCTTGATCTGCGTGAACTTCGTAAGAAGACCGGCGGTTTCTTCGGTTCCGGTGAGAGCACCGGTAGTGTAGGCGTTGTTACGATCAATATGCCTCGTATCGCATATCTGGCGTCGAACGAAGAGGAGTTCTTCGCACGTCTGGATCGCCTGATGGATATCTCTGCGCGTTCTTTGAAGATCAAGCGCGGTGTTATTACGAAGCTTTTGAACGAAGGCTTGTATCCTTACACCAAACGTTACCTCGGTACCTTTGATAACCACTTCTCGACGATCGGTCTGGTCGGCATGAACGAAGCCGGTCTGAATGCAAAGTGGATCCAGGCTGACATGACCGATGTCAGAACGCAGGAATTCTCTAAGCGTGTTCTGAACCACATGCGTGAGCGTCTGTCCGATTATCAGGAGCAGTACGGTGACCTCTATAACCTTGAGGCAACGCCTGCCGAGTCGACGGCTTATCGTTTGGCTCGTCATGATAAGAAGAGATTCCCGGATATCATCAGCTCCGGCATGAACGGTGAGCCTTACTACACCAACAGCTCGCACCTGCCTGTCGGATATACAGAGGATATCTTCGAGGCTCTGGACATCCAGGATAAGCTTCAGACCCTCTACACCTCCGGAACCGTATTCCATACGTTTCTGGGCGAGCGTCTGCCTGACTGGAAAGCTGCAGCAAAACTGGTCCGCACGATCGCGGAAAATTATGAGCTTCCGTACTATACATTGTCCCCGACCTATTCCGTATGTCAGTCCCACGGCTACATCAACGGTGAAGTCGAGATGTGCCCGATCTGCGGTAAGAAGGCCGAGATTTACAGTCGTATCACCGGTTACTATCGTCCTGTACAGAACTGGAACGAAGGAAAACGTGCGGAGTTCAACGATCGTCTGGTCTACAAGATCGACGCCGATAAGGTCGCAGCGAAAAACGCGCATCCGATGCAGGCAGTAGCTGCTGTCGATAAACTTGATGTGAGCGCGGATCCTGCACCCGCATCGACCGAGAAGCGCATGCTGTTCACAACGAAGACCTGCCCGAACTGCAAGATCGCGAAGACCATGCTCGGCGATATGGATTACGAGGTCATCGATGCAGAGGAAAATGCAGATCTGGTATCCAAGTACGGCGTAATGCAGGCACCGACATTCATCGTAACCAACGGAGAGCACACGGATAAATATACCAACGCTTCCGAGATCAAGCGTTACGTAGACAGCCTTGCAAAAGGTTGATATTGATCCGATAGATAAAAAAGACCCGGTATCGATAAGATACCGGGTCTTTTGCTATAGTATGTCAGAATCACGGTTCAAAAGTGATCAGATCGGCTGCGTAGGGCAGTGACTCGATCCAGTCACAGAACACATGCCATTCGGCGAGTTTGTGGTGACGGCGCGCACGATAGATGTTGATGGCCGTCTCGTAATTAAAGGTCAATGTGCGCATCTGGTTGTATGAAGAGGGGAGCAGCTGAATAAGATCATACCAGTCCTCTTTGGATTTGGTCTCCAGATAACGCTTACGGATCTCTTCCAGTTTATCCACGATGGTCTGCATGAAGGCGAGGGTGTCGGGAGTCATCTGATCGCAGGAAAACTGAGAGAGGTCGAACGGTGCCGAATGGATCTTATGCATGGTGCTGGTGGAATTGGCTACCGTGGCAACCTTATAGGTGTCATATTCCTTCCACCAGTAGAGCGGTGCCGTAACGTCGACGCTGATGAAGATCATACGGAGAAATTTACGGTGATCGGTACCGGCGCGGGCCAGACGCTTCGCCAGGTCGAGATCATTTTCCCCGAAAACAAAGCCGTCTTCGGTCGTCGTGCTGTCCATGCGTGCCCAGCTGTTCATCGGATTACGGGCGCCGCGGATCGCGTTTTCAAAATTCATTACGGATGTATTTTCTATGGTCAACATGGGAACTCCTTCACTGTTTCGGTTTCTGAGATTTATTATATACGATGCACGGATATCTTGCAAGTATTGATCGGTTTGCACTTGTTATTTTCCGCTTGTTTTGCTATAATAACATGTGTACAGTAAGGCGATGGACTTGCATAAAATCGCGGAAAGGAAGGGGAGCGTTTATGAAGATCACTGTTGCTGCAGATCTAAAGAACGGGATCGGTAAAAACGGTAATCTTCTGGTCAGGATCCCGGCCGATCAACGCCGGTTTCGGGAGATCACCATGGGGAAGATCGTCGTTATGGGACGCAAGACGTTCGAATCACTTCCCGGACAGACCGGATTATACGGTCGTAAGAATGTCGTGATCAGTTATAATCCCGAATACAAGGCAAAAAACGCCGATGTCGTGTCCTCATTTAAGGAGGCGATCGCCTATTTGAATGAGTGCCTGAATGAAGGATTTACCGGGGATGATATCTACATTATCGGCGGTGAGAGCATTTATAAACTCTTTCTTCCGTTATGTGATACCGTTTATATGACGAAGATCATGTATGAATATGAGGCAGATACGTTTTTCCCCGAACTGAAGGAAGAAGACGGGTGGAAGATGATCTCCGAGAGCGACGAAGAGACCTATTTTGATATCGAGTATTTCTACAGGGAATACCGCAGAGAATTATAAAAGGAGGATACGCTATGAAAAAACAACAGCATTATGTCATTACTCTGGGTCGTAAATACGGTTCCGGCGGCGGTGAAGTCGCAAAGAAACTTTCAGAGAAACTGGGCATTCCGTATTATGACAAAGAGATCCTCCAGATGGTCGCTGACGAGAGCGGTATCAAGGAGAGCTATTTCCATGTGGCGGATGAGCGTGCAGGAGACAAGATCCTGTATAAGGTCATTAAATCCATGTCTCCGAAGATCTCCAGCCCTTCCGTGGACGGGAACATTCTTTCCGACGACAATCTGTTCATGTTTCAGTCTCAGGTCATCCAAAAACTGGCTGAACAGGAGTCCTGTATCATCATCGGACGCTGCGCGGATGTCGTTCTGAAGGATCATCCGAGATTGTGCCGCATCTTTATCAACGCAGATAAAATTCCGCGTCTGCTGCGTTTGAAAGAGCGTTTAGGCGTCGACACGAATAAAGAGATCGAGAAGCTTATGAAGAAGACCGATAAACAGCGGTCGGATTATTATAATTACTACACAGGTAAAAAATGGGCCGATATGGACAACTATGACATGATCTTGGACAGTGGTGTCCTCGGGATCGATACATGTGTAGATGTGATCGCGGCTTACGTCGAGATCCGCGGTTTCAAAGAAGCCGGAAAATAAAACACAGACAGGTATGAGATGAAAAAAAAGTCAACACGGTTTATGGTCCTGGTCATAAGTTTGGTCGCAGTGGTCTTGCTTGTGATCGGTACAGTCATATTCCTGGCCGTTAAGGACGGGGTACTTCCTATCGGTAACAATAAAGAAACGAAGGAAGTTGCCGCTCAGACGGCAGATACCGCATCGGCGCCGCTGATCGAGCCTTCGGATACGGAGGATGTTTCACCCGAAGATCCGGGTACGGATCCGGTCGATGTGTCCGAAGATGAAAGTACAGTGACTGAAACCGAAGAGTATACAACCGAAGGCAGCGAGAATGTCTGGCCGCACGAACGAGAGGGAGTGTGGGCGGCTTTTTCGCATGCGGAAAAAGAAGCAGGACTGGATGGTTCCATGACTGTTTTTTCGGATGTCTCCGTTTCCGGAAAGACCGCACTTCGCCTGTTTGGCGGGCAAAAGAACCGTCTGGTGTTCTACAACGATACGGCCGCACCGTGCGAGATCTATTTCTCCACTGCCGTTTCGGATGAAGATGACGATCCTGTATTTACCTTGAAAGCGGGCGAAGAAAAAGAGTTCCGTTTTTCCGTGAAGGAGAACACGACTGTATCCTATGTCCTGGCTTACTCCGGCGAGGCGGGCAATGCATGCTATATCCCGGATAATGACAGTTTGATCCGATTGAATAAAGAGTTTAAGATCGCGACCGGCTCCGCCATCCATCTGGAGGGGGCAGCCTCCGATTACGAAATTGATGAGTTGTATAAACTTCCCGAGTGCGAGATCGTTTGGAAGGGTAATGGTGTCACGGGAGAGTTTATCGCATTATATACCTTTGCGACCAAATGGAACGACGAAGAGATCGGCGGTAATTATGATTTCGGCGGCCCTGCCGATGTGAAACTGGATAGTGTTTCGATCCTTCCGTCAAAGAATGCATTTGCCTCGAAAGAATTAAAATACGTGCAGAGTGGTAATACGTTTAAGGTATATATACCGATCGAAGTAAATAAAAATACAACGACGAATACCCACCTGAATATTTCGGCAAACGGTAATGTCGAATTATCCGGCGAGGGATTGAACCCAGACGGCACCGTTAACATCTTTAAACCGGTCGTTTGCAAGGTCACTGACACGGACGGACGGACGCATGGTTATCGTCTTTCGGCGACCTACGAGAGTTATAATGTACCCGTGGTCTACATTACGACAACGAACGGTAAGATGGTCTCGAGTAAAAATACGTATATTACCGGTACTTTTTCCATGGATGCCGATCATGTTTCGGGGATCGATTCGATCCCGGAGGTGACCATGCAGATCAAAGGACGCGGTCACAGTACGTGGAAGAAAGAGAAAAAGCCGTTTAATATCAAATTTGATCAGAAAGTCAGTGTTTTGGGACTGCCGTCGAACCGCGACTGGGTCATGCTGGCCAATTATTTTGATCCGACGATGTCGCGAAACTATATCTCGTTTGAACTTGCGCGTCAAATGAATTTTGATTTTACACCTTCATCGTATCCGGTACAGGTAATATACAACGGTCGCTACATCGGTCTGTATTGTATAGGTGATAAGGTCGAGATCGCGAGTGGACGTGTGGATCAGACGAAGCATTCGGCTGAAGTGGATCGGGATTATCTGATCGAGGTGCGCGGATACGAGTCCGGTTACCGGATGGGGCATTCCGCATTTACTGCCGGTTTGCTTCGCGATGTCGCCATCAAAAATCCGGAGCCAGAAGAGATCACCGCGGCTCAGTATAAATATATCTATGACTATGTTATGGCGGCCAATGATGCAGTTGTAAATCTGGATCATTATGAAGACTATATCGATATAGATTCATTGATCGATTGGTTTATCATTACAGAACTTACATACAACTGTGATGGTGCTTTTAACCGAAGCGTTTATATCGAAAAACGTGCGGGAGAGAAACTGAAATTCCAGCCGGTCTGGGATTTTGACCTTGCGCTGGGCAATGTCGGAAACCTGACGCCGGAGTACGACAGTTGGGCTTGTTCGAAAAACGGTTTTACCGATACGGAGATCACCTGGGGCACCTATCTGGTCCAGGATCCGAAGTTCATGGATCGTTTGGAGAAAAGATGGAAAGAAGTGAAAGAGAGACTTCGTACGACAGCGACAGAGTCCCTTGAGACGATGCGTCATTTGATGGAGCATGTCGGTGATTCGAATTTCTCCATGTGGGTGACTCCGGGCGAACGCCTCGGTTGGGAATGGTCCTTTGTTTCCGATTACACCGATTATAAGCAACATATGGATTATATCGAGGTTTTCCTCGAGAAGAGATTCAATGTTTTAGATAAGGTCCTGATCGACCATGCTTCCATGCGGTATTATGAGGACGGGAAACTGCATGGCGATCCGATCCTGACGGATTCGACCTATCCGGTCTCCAGCTTGACTCTGGAAAAAGCTACGGCTGAGTCGACCGAAGAAACAGAGGAAACGGAGGAGACGACTCCGCAGGAAACCGCTGAGGAGACCGCTTTGGAGGAAGAAACACAGCCGGCCGTTGAAACCGGTGGGAACAACGTAGAAATCGAGGTCCCCGAAACGGCGGCGCCTCAGGAAGCGGAACCGCAGACTATGGAGGAAGCCATTACCGACTGATTGGGAGCATATTATGGGATACGAAAGAAATCAGTTCAGGAGCGGTAAGGAGAAGATGATCTTCCGAAGGAACCTGATCATTGCTCTATCGTTCATGATCATTATCGGATTGATCATCTACTTTGCGATCAAAACGCGGAATGATCACTCCGATATCACGCCGACTCTGGATGTGGATGAGGTCAATGGACCGGAACAGGATACGACGGTCTTTGACACGGATGCAAAACGAAAACAACATGTCAATGAGGTGATCGAAAAGGCGAACCGAATGATCCTGGGCTATGATTATGACGGGGCGATCAAATACATCAAATCCGATCCTGATTATAAAGAGACACTCGAATTGTTGGAACTGGTCGAACATCTGGAAATGGAACAAATGTCATTGCCATCTTTGGATAAATTGGATAAAGTGACATGCCTGGCATTTAACGCGATCATCCATGAGAGTCGTTTCGCATTTGACGGCGACGAGAATGCAAAAAAATATAATAATAACAATCTGACCGAAAAAGAGTTTCGCGCCATCCTTCAAAAACTGTATGACTCCAATTATATTCTGGTAAACATGCATCAATTGTCCGCGTTTTCCGATAAGACACAGGAAGACGGAACGATCAAAACGACGCGAACCAAAATGAAACTATACATACCGGAGAATAAGACACCGATCGTATTTGTTCAACTGGATCCGAACTTTTCCAAAAGCATGAGCGGCGATGGGTTTGCCTCCGGCCTTATGCTGAAAAAAGATACATTGACAGCCCGTTATGACAATGAGGACGGAACGACCTACGGCGCATTTGACTATATTACGATCCTGAATGAGTTCATAGATGAACATCCCGATTTTTCGTACTGCAACGCGCATGGCGTTCTGGCGGTCTCGCCGCATGACGGCATTTTCGGATATGATATCTCCGATCCATCCGCAGAAGATTATGCGGACAGTATCAAACAGATCCAAAGTATTCGCGACTATCTGACTGCTAACGGCTATGAGATCGCGAATGGTAGCTACTATAACAAGGTGATCTATGATTATTCGATCAGTGATTTCAAGGTCGATTTCCTGAACTGGCAGAAGACGGCAGGCGTGCTGCTCGGCGACAGCGATATCTATGTATGGCCGACCGGTAAGGACAGCGGATGGAAATTATATTCGGATGATAAATACCAGTATCTGAAGAGTAAAGGATATCGTTACTACTGTAGCCTGATCAATCCGCAGGAACCGTATTGGGTCCAGATCACCGACAATTACTATCGTATGGGGTGGATCGATGTGACCGGTGCCCGCTTGTATAACGATATGAAAAACAACAAGACGATCTTAAAATTCTTATTTGATGCTTCCGAGATCTACGATACGACCGGCCGGCCGTTCTCTTACTAGAAGCAGAAAGGAAATAAAAGTGCCGAAACCATTGATCAAATGGCCGGGCGGTAAGGCCTCCGAACTGGAACAATTCATGCATTTGATACCGCAATTCGATCGTTATATCGAGCCGTTTTTCGGCGGCGGAGCTTTGTATTTCGAGCTTACGCCGAAACGGGCGCTGATCAACGATGTCTCCGAATCCCTGATGGATTTTTACATTCTGCTCCGGGACCGCGACGAAGCTTTGTATCAGTACCTGCTTTCGTATGATAATTCCTTTCAGAATATTCAGACGGTCGCGATGCAGCACTATGAAGACCTGTATCAGCTGTTTTTCGAGCAGCTAAACCTCGAGACCTATAAAGAGAAACTGACCGAGGCGGTACATGGTCTGGTCTATCTCATGGCAGATGATATCATCGCGGGTTTCACGAAGCGGCTGGTTCCGGATCTGGATCTGTTCTTTGATACACTTATCTATTATCTGACCGATAAGATCATTCGCCTGGCTGCGAATTATAAGAAATCACCGATGTCACAGGAGGATGTGGAGGATAACCTGATCACCGGATTGACCAGCGGTTATTACATGTATTTCCGTAATGTGTTCAACGACCTTTTGCTAAACCGCGGGGCTCGGGAGTCGATGTCGTATCGATGTGCGAACTTCTATTTTATCCGTGAGTATTGCTACGGCTCGATGTTCCGTTATAATGCGAAGGGAGAGTTCAATATTCCTTACGGCGGTATTTCGTATAACAAGAAGAACTTTCGGCAGAAAGTCGACTACCTGTTCTCGGAGGAGATCACATCCGTGTTTGAGAAGACTTCGGTGTATTGCCAGGATTTCGAAAGCTTTCTGGAACGCATTGCCCCCGCGGAAAATGATTTCATGTTCCTGGACCCGCCGTACGATACCGAGTTCTCGGATTACGAGGGCAAGGCTTTCACCAAGAAGGACCATGAGCGTCTGGCGGCTGTCCTTAAGAAGACAAAAGCGCAGTTCCTCCTCGTGATCAAAAACACCGAATTCATCTATAACCTGTACAGTGAGGGCTTCAATATCCTGCGGTTCCATAACCACTACCTGTATAATGTGAAGAGCCGGAATGACAGGGAAGCGGAGCATCTGATCATCACCAATATGGATGTTTCGGGGATCGCCATCCCAAATCCGTAATAAGTATTTGATTTTACGTTCCATATCCGCTATAATGTAGGCAGTATAAGTATCATTTCCCGTGAGATTCACGGAACATTAAAGAAACGGAGGTATAACCATGGATTTTAATACGATCAAAGAAGGCGCAGTGAACATCGCTAAGTCAGTCGGCAAGAAGACATCCGACACGGTTGAGTCTGTAAAAGTTAAAGGCAAGGTAGCATCCGAAGAAAAGGCGATCAAAGCAACATTGCTTGAGATCGGTCAGTTCGTTTGGGATCGCTTCGAAGAAGGCGAGATCCTTTCCGAGGATCTGATTCCCATGTGCGAGACCGTTCGCGATCATTATCATAATATTGAGACGTTCAAGAAGGACCTTGATGATAAAAAAGCCGGAAATGTTCCGGAGGAAGAGCCCGAGGTAACCGATACCGAGGACGCTGAGTAACAGGAGGACGGACATGCCCGTTGAATTGAACAAAAGTATCTATAAGTCGCCGGAAGACGCGAAGATCGCGGAAGTTAAGATGGCAAATGATGTCATCTCCATGATCGCAGCGATCGCGGCAGAAGAAGTAGAAGGCGTGGATTCCCTTTGGGGCAATACAGGCCATGAACTGATCGAAAAACTGAGCAAGAAAAACCTTGCAAAGTGCATCATCCTGAACGTGAAAGACGGTAATATCCGCATCCGCGTGCGCATCGTGATCAAATACGGTTACGTGGCTCCGGAAGTATGCTCGGAAGTTCAGGAGCGTGTGAAGACGGCGATCACCAATATGACCGGCATGAATGTTCAGGCGGTCGATGTTTCCGTTTGCGGAATGGAATTATCCTAAGGAGTCCTGCTACGATGAAAGCGACTATTCTAAGAACACACCTCTTTAATCTTTTGTTTCATTTGGGGTTTTATAAGAATCCCGAAGAGGTGGAGCGCCAGTTGCAGTTATATTTGCAGCCCGCGGATAAAAAGAAAGCTAAAAAGCAGGACGATGAAACTGCGGAAACGACGGACGCAAAGGTGCATTGGTGGAGGATCGACGAAGAAGAACTCCCGGATCTGACCGAAGATGAGTTTGGCATCGTCGAAAAGCGCTTTAACGATGTTCGTTCTCATTTGGATGAGATCGATCAGATGCTGTCCGGTTATCTGGCTTCCGGTTGGAAACTGGATCGTATCAGCAAGGTCGATCTTTCGATCCTGCGTCTCGCGATCTACGAGATCCGTTTTGACGATAATATTCCCGTTAAGGTTGCGATCAACGAAGCGGTCGAGCTTGCGAAACGTTACGGCGGCGACGAATCCTATAAGTTCGTCAACGGAGTTCTCCATAAGGCTGTCTCGGAGACGGAGTAATACATGCAGCAAAACGTATACAGTGTGTCCCAGGTGAATAATTACATCAAGGGTTTGTTCCGCCAGGATGTGATCTTATCACATGTCTGCGTTCGCGGAGAGATATCCAATTGCAAATATCACTCTTCGGGACACATTTACTTTACATTGAAAGAGGGGAGTATATCCGGCGCGGGCTATGAAGCCGGCGCTTCTTCCTATGGTTCGGGTATTTCCGCTCTTTCTTGCATTATGTTTGCCAGCCGTCGCACCGGATTAAAGTTTGTTCTTCGCGACGGTCAGAATGTAAAGGTGACCGGGGCGGTCAATGTATACGACCGTGACGGAACGTATAGCCTGTATGCCGACAGCATCGAGTTTGACGGCAAGGGGGACCTGTACCAAAGATATCTGGAGATCAAAGAGCAGCTCGAAGAGATGGGCATGTTCTCCGAGATCTATAAGAAGCCGATCCCGAAATACTGCCGCAAGGTGGGCATCGTTACGGCACAGACCGGAGCAGCGGTGCAGGACATCATTCAGATTGCAACGCGCCGCAATCCGCATGTGGAGTTGTTTTTATACCCTGCATTAGTTCAGGGAGAAGGCGCAGCGCAAAGCATTGTCCGAGGGATCCAAATGCTGGATACGATGGGCATGGATTGCATCATCGTGGGGCGCGGCGGCGGTTCCATCGAGGATCTGTGGGCGTTCAATGAGGTGGCGGTCGCGGAAGCGATCTTTGCCGCGCAGACGCCGATCATTTCCGCAGTCGGTCACCAGACCGATTATACGATCGCGGATTTTGTGGCGGATCTTCGTGCTCCGACACCTTCAGCAGCGGCAGAACTGGCCGTATTCGATCTCCGGGATTTCATGGATCTTCTGGAAGGCTACCGGCGTGACATGGACTTTACGATGGGCCAGAAGATCGACCGCTGCAAACACAGTTTGAATGAAAAGTATTTGGGCCTGAAGGCGATGCATCCCGGGAAGATCCTGGAACGCCGTAAGGACAAACTTATTCATATACGGGAAATGCTGGACCAGAAGATGAATGCAAGGCTTATGCAGACTTCCCAAGACCTGAAACAAAAGGAAGAACGGATGCAGACGCAGATGCAACGGTCGCTCGAGTTCGGAAAGAACCGCCTTTCGATCCTGATCCGCACGATCGAGGAAGCGTCGCCGCTGAAGAAGATGTCAGCGGGCTTTACCTATGCGGCGGATGCTGCCGGACACGGGATCAAAAGCATTGACCGCATTAGGACCGGAGATATGGTGAAACTGTATTTCACGGACGGTGAGGCACAGGCAGAAGTCAAGGAAACACAGAGGAGAAGTCATAATGACGATACAGGAAACATTAAATGAACTGGATGCGATCACGAAGCGCATGAGTGAGACCGATTCGCTGGAGCAGTCTTTTGCCGAGTATGAAAAGGGAATGAAACTGATCCGGGAATGCGCTGCGCAGATCACCGAGATCGAAAATAAAGTACGAGTACTCCAGGAGAAACCGGAGCAGGATGCTTCCGGCGATCCGGCAGACGGAGAATGATCGATATGAGTATGAATACAGAATATATCGAGGAGATGATCAAAGAGTTCCTTCCGAAGGAGAAGGGATTTCAAAAGACGATCCTCGAAGCTTTGAATTACAGTATACTTGCCGGCGGAAAGCGGCTGCGTCCTCTGATCATGCATGAGACCTACCGCCTTTTTTGTGATGGCCCGGTAACGCCCGACCTGAAGGCGATGATGGTCGCCCTGGAGATGATCCATTCCTCCAGTCTGGTCCATGACGACCTGCCTTGCATGGATAATGACCGTTTTCGCCGCGGCAAATTGACTACATGGGCGAAATACGAGAGTGAAGCGACCGGTGTGCTCGCCGGCGACGCTTTGATGATCTATGCATTTGAAGTGGCTTCCTCTGCCTATGCAAAGACGAAGAACCCCGAGCGCCTGTGTAAGGCGATCCATATACTGGCGAATAAGACCGGCATCTACGGCATGATCGGCGGTCAGACGGTCGATGTGGAACTGACCGGACGGCCCATGTCGGCGGAAGAACTGGATTTTGTATTCCGCCTGAAGACCGGAGCATTGCTGGAATCTGCCATGATGATCGGCGCTGTTTTGGGCGGCGCGACTTTGAAAGAAGTCGAGATCTGCCGGAAGATCGCGGAAAACGTCGGCGTTGCCTTCCAGATCCGCGACGACATCCTGGATGTGAGCGGTGACGAGGCGGTGATCGGTAAACCGTTGCATAGTGATGAAAAAAATAACAAGACCACGTATGTTTCACTTTACGGTCTTTCAAAAGCGCAGGAGGATGTGGAAGCATTGACCGATGAGGCCATCCGTCTGCTCGATGAGCTCCCCGGAGATCCCGGAGCATTAAAAGCTCTGTTTCATTCCATGATATCCAGAAACAAATAGGTTCGGAGGCATCTTTATGTATTTGGAGAGAATACGAAAACCGAATGACATCCAAAAGATATCTCCGAAGAATTACAAGGATCTGGCAGGGGAGATACGGGAATTTCTGATCGAAAGCGTGAGCCGCACAGGCGGCCATCTTTCGTCTAATTTGGGTGCCGTGGAACTGACCATGGCCATCCATCTCGTGTTTGACCTGACGAAAGACAAGGTGATCTGGGATGTAGGTCACCAGTCGTATACACATAAACTTTTGACCGGACGCAAAGAAGGATTTGCAAATTTGCGGTCGTTTGGCGGCATGAGCGGTTTCCCGAAACGCGCGGAGAGTCCGTGCGATGTATTTGATACCGGACACAGTTCGACATCGATTTCTGCGGGCATCGGTATGGCACATGCGCGTGACTTGAAAGGTGAGGACTATCATGTGATCTCCGTGATCGGGGACGGCGCACTCACCGGCGGTCTGGCCTTCGAGGCTTTGAATAATGTATCTACGGTCAAAGGAAACTTTATCATCGTCCTGAACGATAATAAGATGTCGATCTCGGAGAATGTCGGCGGGATCAGCAATTTTCTCGGAAAGCTTCGTACTTCGAAGATCTATACCGGGATCAAAGAGAGTATTACCGGAAACCTTCGACGCATTCCTTCCGGTGACGATATCCATGATGTGATCTCAAATGCGAAAGACAGTATCAAACAGCTGGTCGTGCGTGACGGCATGATGTTTGAGGATATGGATATCACTTATCTGGGGCCGTTTGACGGTCATAATATCAATCAGTTGATTAAGGCGTTTCGCACCGCTAAGCAGGCGAAAGGCCCTGTTTTGTTACATATCTTAACGAAAAAAGGCAAGGGCTATCCCTTCGCGGAAGCGAATCCCGGCAAATTTCACGGCGTGGATCCTTTTGATCCCGCAACCGGTAAACTGCTTTGCCAGGAGACCCATGCTACCTATACAAAATTGTTTTCCGATTGTATGATGCAACTCGGTAAACAGAACGATAAAGTCGTTGCGATCACGGCGGCCATGGCGGAAGGGACCGGCCTGAGCCGGTTTTCCCGGCATTTTCCGGACCGTTTTTTCGATGTCGGGATCGCCGAAGCGCATGCGGTCACTTTTTCTGCAGGATTGGCACTGGCGGGAATGAAGCCTTATGTTGCGATCTATTCTTCGTTTTTACAACGCGCCTATGATTCGATCCTGGAAGATGTCTGCATGCAGAAGCTGCCGGTCACCTTTGCGGTGGACCGGGCGGGTATCGTCGGAAAAGACGGTGAAACGCATCAGGGCGTTTTTGATCTGTCCTATCTGACCTCCATTCCGAACCTGACGGTCATGGCGCCGAAGAATGCCTATGAATTTGCCCAGATGTTCCTGTTTTCCTCAACATTTGAAGGACCTCTGGCCATCCGCTATCCCCGTGGAGAAGCTTTGCTGGATTACAAGAGTTATAATTCCAAGATACTGTATGGTAAGGCGGAAGTGATGAAAAAAGCTTCGGATAAAACGCTCGCACTGGTTGCGATCGGTTCCATGGTGAAAACCGCGATGGAAGTTTCCGAGCGCCTTTCCGAAGAAGGAACAGAAGCGACCGTTATCAATCTGCGGTTTGCAAAGCCGCTCGATCTGGATTGTATCGGTTCCCTTAAAAACTACAAGAATATCTTTACCCTGGAAGAGAACGTCAAAGCCGGAGGCATCGGCGAGCAGATCGCCGCTTATCTGATGGAACAGCGTTCCCGTGCCAAAGTTCGCATTTTTGCCGTACCGGATCGCTTTATCCCCCACGGCTGTGTCAATGTATTATTGCGTGAACTGGGGCTGGATACCGATCATGTATATGAAGAGGCCTTGAAGGCTGTGAAAGGATCGAGGGCAGAGCATGAGTGAGAAAAAGCGATTGGATCTGCTGCTGGTCGAGAAGGGGATGGTCAGTTCGCGACCACGCGCTCAGGAACTGATCAAAGGCGGTGCCTGTGTGGTCGACGGGGTTTTGACCACGAAACCGGGAACGTTTGTTTTCGATACCTGTGATATCCGGCTGGACCGCGGAGAGATCCCGTATGTCAGTCGCGGAGGACTGAAACTGAAGAAGGCGATCGATACCTTCGGAATCGATCTGAAAGGCCGTGTTTGCCTCGACATCGGAGCATCGACCGGAGGTTTTACGGACTGCATGCTTCAGGAAGGCGCATCGTTTGTATATGCGATCGATTCCGGACACGACCAGCTGGATCCGAAGCTGCGAGCCGACTCCAATGTATGTTCGATGGAAGGCTTCAATGTTAAGGATCTGACGTTCGAGAGCCTGCCAGATCGTGAAAGACGTGAACGCCCGGATTTCGCGGCGATGGATGTTTCCTTTATTTCGATCACGAAGCTGCTGATCCCAGTATGCAAGACGCTTTCTGATAACGGAGAATTGGTGTGTCTGGTCAAACCGCAGTTTGAAGCCGGCCCCGCAGCGGTCGGAAAGAAAGGCATTGTCCGCGACCGAAAAGTACATTTGGATGTACTGATACAAATATTCAATTTCATTCGGAATATGCCGGATGAGATACGACCTGAATTTCTTTCCGCCACGTACTCGCCCGTGCTTGGCGGGGATGGAAATACAGAGTTTCTGTTCCACCTGAAGAAAGGCGCAAAAGGCATTGATTCGCTCGGGATCCTGGACCGCGTGGTGGACGAAGCTCATACCTTTTACGATCTGTAAAACAGTTTGAACAAGGAGAATAGCCGTGAAGAATATCGGTCTGATCGTCAACCGCTCAAAAGATGTTGATTATACGATCACTAACACGATCACCGCATATCTGAAGGAACATGGTGTGAACTGCTATGTATTTGATATGCCGGTGACTTATGAGGAACGTGGCTCAAAAACTGCCGAACTGCCGGAGGATACCGATTGCGTGATCACCCTCGGCGGTGACGGAACGTTGCTCCAAACGGCACGGGATCTGTATCAAAAGGACATCCCGATCATGGGCGTGAACCTCGGACATCTCGGCTTTTTGGCAGAGATCGACAGAGACGGTGTGATCTCTGCATTGGATCGCCTGCTTTCCGGAGATTATGAGATCGAAGAACGCATGATGATCCGTGGTGTCATTTACAATCACGGAAATGAGATCGTCAATGATATCGCGCTCAATGATATCGTGATCAATCGTTTCAGCCATATGCATGTGATCGATTTTGATGTTTATGTCGATGGCACATATCTGATGAACAATCGAGCAGATGGCATCCTGCTTTCGACACCGACCGGTTCGACGGCGTATAATCTTTCTGCCGGAGGACCTCTGGTCGTTCCCACCGCTCAGGTCGTTGCCATGACACCGATCTGCGCCCATGCGCTGAATTCCAGGTGCGTGATCGTCGATGCTTCCAGCACGATCGAGATCCATATCCGTTCTACGGCTACGGCAGCGGGAAGAGAAGGTTGCGTGGTTGCTTATGACGGTGACCATGTGGTGGATCTGAACGACGATGACGTGATCCGAATCTTCCGGTCGGATAAACCGGTACGACTGATCAAATTCGCCCAGACCAGTTTTATTGAATTGCTCCGAAATAAGATGCAATAGGAGACTGCCATGAAAGAAAATGCGCGTCAGAAGAAGATATTGGAACTGCTGTCTTCAGGCCCGGCGCAGACGCAGGAGGAGATCGTGAACTACCTTCAGAGGGAAGGCTTTTCGGTCACTCAGGCTACGGTGTCGCGCGATCTGCAGAAACTCAATCTGAGTAAAGTGTCCGAAAAGGGCAAAAAAAGTGTTTATAAGATCGACGAGCGCCTGTCCGCCGATGTTCTCAGCGAAGATATCAAGAAGATGCCGGAAGATATGCGGCGTCTTCTTCGTGTGTTAAAGGAAGGCTTTTCTCACGCGGATGTCGCGCAAAACATATTGGTCATCAAGACAGCCTCAGGTATGGCGATGGCTGTGGCAGCGGCACTGGATTCCCTGCATTTTAAAGAGATCGTAGGTTCAATCGCCGGAGATGATACGATCTTTTGTGTGGCAAAAACCGGCGACGAAGCTGTTTTACTCCGAAAAAGGATACAGGACATTATTAAAACTGCCTTGGTTTAAGGAGGATACATGTTACATTCATTGCATATCGCAAATGTCGCTTTGATCGACGAGATCGATATCGAGTTTACACCGGGCCTGAATATCCTGTCCGGTGAGACCGGTGCCGGTAAATCCGTGATCATCGGTTCCGTCTCGATCGCGCTCGGCGGCAAATTGCCCAAAGATATATTAAAAGATCCGCAAAAGAGCGGATTTATCGAGTTAGGTTTCTCGATCGCAGAACCCGACCGTTCTTTTATCGAGCTGCTCGAAGAGAAGCAGATCGATGTTCCGGAGGACGGAGAGTTGTTGATCTCCCGTAAGATCACGGGAACGAAGTCGGTCTGCCGCATCAACGGAGAGACGATCTCGGCGTCGGACCTTCGGGATATTACGGACTGCATGCTGGACCTTCACGGTCAGCATGAACATCAGTCGTTGCTGAAGAAATCCAAACATCTGGAGATCCTGGATGAGTTCGGTAAGGCGAAGATCGCGCCTGCGAAGCAAAAGGTGGCAGGTTTATATGCCAAGTATCGGGATACCCTTCGGGAACTGTCCGAAATGGATCTGGACGACACAAAACGTTTCCGCGAAATGGATTTTTGCGAGTATGAGCTCAACGAGATCGATGCTGCCCATCTGATCGAGGGAGAAGAAGAGGATCTGATGGCGCAGTTCAAGAAGGCAAATTCCGCCGCTACGCTGGTTCAAGGTCTGTCAGAGATCTATGACGAGATCAATGCATCCCGTACTTCGGCGTCGGAAGCGGTGGAGCGTTCCCTGAAGGTGATCTCGCACCTGGTTACTCTCGATGACGGTCTGACATCGATCCACGATGAACTGATGGATCTCGAGAGCCTGCTCCACGATGTTTCCCTCGATGTCAATTCGTATCTGTCCGGCATTTCTCAGGACGAGGAATTGCTGAGCAGTCTGCAGGGACGTCTGGATCTGATCCATGACATGAAGCGCAAATACGGAAACACGTATGAAGAGATCATGGCTCACAGGGAGGAATGCGAGAAACGCCTTTCTTTCCTGCAAAACTATGAAGAGAAGAAGAATACATTGACCGCGCAAAAAGCGAGACTGGAGCAGGAACTGGAAGTTGCTTCGGATGAACTTTCCCAATTGCGCAAAACCTATGCAAAGAGCTTTGAAAAAGAACTGACCGAAAGCCTCGTGGACCTGAACTTCCTGACGGTGGAATTCGAGGTGGCTTTCGCAAAGAACGACCATTTTTCCGCAAACGGTACCGATGACGTTGATTTTATGATCTCAACGAATCCCGGTTCACCGATCCGCCCGCTGTCCCAGATCGCTTCCGGCGGTGAACTTTCACGTATCATGCTTGCGATCAAATCGATCATGGCGCGTACCGATGATGTCGATACGCTGATCTTTGATGAGATCGATACCGGTATCAGTGGCCGGACTGCACAAAAAGTCGCAGAATTGCTCGGTAAGATATCTAAGGACCGTCAGGTGATCTGTATCAGTCATCTGCCGCAGATCGTTTCCATGGCAGACACGCATTTCCTGATCGAAAAAGACGCGGATCAGAACGGCACGCATACCGATATCTTCATACTGAACGAAGAAGACAGTGTGAAAGAGATCGCCCGCATGCTCGGAGGTAAGGAGATCAACGATCTGGTACTGGAAAATGCACGCCAAATGAAGAAAATGGCGAGATCCGAAACCCGCGCGTGATATTTACATCTCGCGGGTTTTGTGTTATAATTAAATGTGGCCCAATAGAGACCCGGGCCGGATGAAGGAGGCTTCCTATGGGCATGGATAAAAAGCAAAAACCGACCATCTGCGTGATCGGCGGCTCAGCTGCCGGTATGGCGGCTTCTATCTGTGCGGCCAGAGAGGGAGCAAAAGTCATTCTTATCGAGGGCAATGAAAAACTCGGACGTAAGATCTATGCGACCGGAAACGGAAAATGTAACTTCCTGAACATTGATCAGGATCGTTCCCATTTTCATACTTCCGGCGATCCTGCATGGATCTCAGATGCATTGAACTGCATGGATAACGATTTCGTTCTTACGTTTTTTCATGAGCTTGGCCTTCCTTCGGTCGTGCGACATGGCGGTTACTATTATCCGGCCAATGAGAGCGCGGCCACCGTTGTGACCTGTTTGGAAGATGAGATCGATCGTCTGGGTGTGGAAGTGATCCTGTCCGACCGTATGCGTTCTTTACGTTATGAAGACGGCAGGTTTTCTGTTCAGCTTCGCTCCGGCCGTGCATTTGAGGCGGACGCCGTGATCCTGGCCATGGGAGGAAGCGCCTCTCCCAAATTCGGAAGTGACGGCAGCGGATATTACTATGCCAAAAACTTCGGACATACCATCGTAGAACCTCTTCCGGCTTTATGTCCGCTGAAATTAAAAGAAAACGGAGCAACATTTTCCGTATGGGCAGGAACCAGGATAAACGATGCGTCGATCACGCTGATCATTGATGAAAAGCCCGTTATTTCCGAAAAAGGAGAGATCCTTTTTACCGATTACGGTATCAGCGGGATTCCTGTTTTCCAGGTTGCAGGAAGCGCAGCGATCGCTTTGGAGAAAAACCAAAAAGTCAGCGTCGAGATCGATCTGGCTCCGGGCACGGATCCTGAGGATGCAGAGAATGCATTTCCCGAATGGAGAGAGTATTTCGGAGAGAGGACCTTACAGGAACAGTTGTCACGGATCTTTCCGGTAAAGCTGATCGAAGCGTTAAAGGTCATTCCCGACAGAAACAAAAAGATGGCGACCATGAAAGCCACCGCTTTCGGAAAAGCGTTTGATACATTGAAGCATCTGCGCTTTGATGTGTTTTATACATCGGGTTTTGAACAGGCTCAAGTCAGCAGCGGTGGCGTAAGCCTGCCGGAGGTCGAACCTGTTACTATGGAATCCAAAAAGCAACCGGGGCTTTACTTTGCGGGAGAACTGCTGGATGTCTATGGCGATTGCGGCGGTTACAATCTGCAATTCGCATTTACCAGCGGCGCGATCGCCGGAAGAGCTGCGGCGCAAAGCTGCTTGCAGGGCGGGAGAGAATAACCTATGATCCTTTTCAAACAAGTAAAACTGCCGATCGGGCACAGCAAAGCAGATCTGGAGAAACTGATTTCAGAGATCTCGCAA
This sequence comes from Lachnospiraceae bacterium, assembly GCA_017550425.1. Classification (GTDB taxonomy): domain Bacteria; phylum Bacillota; class Clostridia; order Lachnospirales; family Lachnospiraceae; genus UBA1201. The sequence goes on from JAFZPG010000014.1 coordinate 83,081, forward strand.
AAGGCATTTCAGACGAAATACAGTTCTTACGTTCTGCGCAAGCAGTCTCTGGATGCTCGCCGAAAAGGCGGGGCGGAAATGTTCTATGTTTACGAAGTCGCTCTGAATTTTGACGGTTGGGATGCCGGAAAGCAGCAAAAGCAAGCATTGCGGGCATCAAAGATCAAAAAATGCGGCGCGGACATTATGTATCTCTCCGAAGAAGCGGAATCTTATCCCTTTGAAGAAAATGCAAAGCGCCTGCGAGTCCTTTTAGAGCAAAATGTACTTTTCGATCCTCGGATCCCGAAGATCGCGGTCATCGGTTTCGGACCTGCCGGAATATTTGCTTCCTACCTGTTAGCCATGGCCGGGCTGAAGCCTGTCGTTTTAGAGCGCGGGCAATGTATGGAGGAGCGTACGGCTACTGTCAGCGACTTCTGGAAGCGTACCGAGGAATATCAGACTCGGCCGGAGAACGAGATGTATCCGGATCCCGAGAGCAATGTTTCTTTCGGTGAGGGTGGCGCCGGCACTTTTTCCGACGGCAAGCTCAATACGCTCATCAAAACCAACAAAGATTATCACCGGTACGTTTTGGAGACCCTGGTTGCCTTCGGCGCCCCGGAAGATATATTGATTCGTTCGATGCCCCACATCGGAACGGACTGTTTAAGCCGCGTGATCGTCGATCTTCGCAAAAAGATTCTCGAATTGGGCGGTAGCGTGCGTTTTCAAACGCGCGCAGACGATCTGATATTTAACGGGAATTACCTGACGGCCATTCAACTCGCCGACGGCGAGATACTTCCCACAGATCGTTGCATTCTTGCAACGGGACACAGCGCTCGCGATACGTTTCGCACTTTGTATGTGAAGCAGATTCCGATGGAGGCAAAGCCTTTTGCCGTTGGCGTCCGTGTGATGCATCCGCAAAGCATGATCGACCATGACCAGTATAAAGGCGCTGAATTGCAGTATGGTTTACCTGCCGCTTCCTATAAACTGACGGCTCAAGTCGGTTTAGGGCAGGATCCCAGAAGCGTTTACTCGTTTTGTATGTGCCCCGGCGGTTATGTGGTCAATGCTTCTTCGCAGGCTGGGCGTTTAGCCATCAATGGCATGAGTGACCACGCGAGAAACAGCGGTGTCGCCAACAGTGCTATCGTTTGTAATGTTGATCCTTCGGATTTCCCTTCCGACGCCGTTTTGGCAGGCATGGATTTTCAGGAGGAGATCGAACGAAAAGCTTTTCAAGCCGGGCATGGGGCCATTCCGACCCAGCGCATGGGAGAGTTCCTGCATAAGGACGAAGCAGAACTGTCAGTTAATAATGCGAACGATCCCGAAGCAATGCAGCCGGTAACGAAAGGCGGCTATCACTATACGGACCTCGACGCCGTTCTTCCGGATTTCGTCGGTAAGGCGATCCGCGAAGCATTACCCGAGTTTGACAAAAAACTCCCGGGATTTACACGTCCCGATGCGATCGTATGTGCGATCGAAAGCCGGACCTCTTCGCCGGTGCGGATCCTGCGGGATCCCGACAGCCTGCAAAGCAGTTTTGCGGGACTGTATCCCTGCGGAGAGGGCGCCGGATATGCGGGCGGGATCACATCCGCCGCGATCGACGGATTGCGCTGCGCCGATAAGATCATCTGCGAAGTGCTGGAAATGATCGAAAAAATGAACCAGATGGAACTTCAGGAGCATAGGAAATGAACAACCGAGAATTGTTAAAAGACAAAAAGAGGATCGTGATCAAGATCGGTTCCTCATCACTCACACATCCCGAGACCGGTGATGTGAATTATAATAAAATGGAACAGCTGGTGCGTACACTGGCCGATATCCACGGCATGGGTAAAGATGTCGTTTTGGTTTCTTCCGGCGCGATCGCCGTAGGACGTAAGTCCATGGGAATCAAACCCGAGACACTCAGCCAGCGGCAGGCACTGGCCGCGATCGGCCAGGCGCAGCTGATGATGACCTACCAGAGACTGTTCTCGGAATACAATCAGAAGACCGCGCAGATCCTGATGACGAAGAGCACCATGACGGACGACCTGAACCGCAAGCTGGCGCAGAATACGTTCGAGGAGCTGCTCCATATGGGCGTCATCCCTGTGGTAAATGAGAATGATACCGTTTCGACCTACGAGATCCAATTCGGTGACAATGACCGTCTGTCTGCCATTGTTGCGGCCCTGATCCATGCGGATCTGCTGATCCTGCTTACCGATCAGGACGGTATGTACACCGATGATCCGAAGACGAATCCGGAGGCGGAATTTATCGATATCGTACCCTATGTAAACGAAACTTACATGAAGATGGGGAAATCCTCCTCCAGCAGCGATGTGGGTACCGGCGGCATGAAGGCAAAGATGGTTGCCGCACGCATAGCCACCGGCTCCGGCGCAGACATGGTCATTACAAATGCCAACCATGTAGAGAAACTTTTGGATATCTTAAACGGTGATCAGATCGGGACCCTGTTCCTGTCACATAAAGATCCTGACTTTGATATCATGGATTGTTTGTCGGACGACTGATGTCCGAAGAAATATCCGATCGGCATGGATCTTATGCATTCGATCGAAAGGAATTACGGAATGGATATACGCATCATCCCCAATAAAACCGATGTTGACTGCAGAAGTCTCGATGATGAATGGCTTCTGTTGATCAACCGGGAGAAGATCACGACCAATATCGGAACGGGCATCGTTCCGTTTAACCGGATCTTTTATTACACCTATAACGTGAAGCGCAACGTTCGCGAAGAGATCCTTCCGGA
>JAFZPG010000015.1 GCA_017550425.1 Lachnospiraceae bacterium
AAGAGCATATCCGTTGGAACAACCTTTGGGTTTCTCCGATCATGCCCCGACTAATGGATGCCCCCTTTTTCGAAGTTTCGTTAGCCGTTTCCGCACTTTTGCTCCTTCTCCTGCCACGCCCAGGCTAACTACAACCTCCTTTTTGTATTTCAAATCAGCTGTTTCTCCGCTTTTTGGCTTCCCCCGGCCTCCGCAAGGCTTAAAGCAGCCACCGCCAGTCTGATCCACCCCTCGGCCTAAAGCAGCCACCGCCAGTCCAATCCACCCCTCGGCCTAAAGCAGCAGCCGCCAGTCTGATCCCCCCCTCGGCTTAACAGCAGCCGCCGGGAAACTGTTTCCAGTTTCCCGGCGGCTGCTTCTTACTCTTCCGGCCTCGCGGCCTTCTATCTATCCGTCCACGCCGCCATTTGGATCACCCAACGCATCGCATGGACCTGAACCTTCCCGGATCTACACACATCCGGAAAAATGGCCGTTTCCCGACGGCCATCCCTTTGAGAAAGGATCTCAAACACTATGTTTAATTCTTCTCGATATATCCGTTGACCGGCAGGTTATACATGTTGTCGGTCACCGCTTTGTATCGGTCTCCGGAATAATCATCCGTGAAACCGTTGTAAGCCCGGTAGATCTCGTTCGTCTGGGTATCGTACACACGCTCATATCCCAGCGTCGCATCGCTCTGCTTCTGGCTGATGATATCGTAGGTCGACTGACGTGCTTCCCAACCCTTCGTGATTAGATCGGATGTCTCGCTGTAGATCTTTGCGTTCGCTTTTATGCTCTTTCCGATAATCTCCTCCTGTCCCATAAAACCATCCACGAACTTCTGGGTGAATTCAATGCTCCCGAGGCACTCCATCAGAGGTCCCTCCCATTCTATGAATTCATTTTCAGGAGCGGTCACAAACATCGTGTCATACACGTAGTACGCAGTCACATAATAGAGGTTCACCGGATACATGGAGGCGGAAAACAGTCCGTCGGTCTTCCTTCCGAAATCATCCGTATACGTTCCGCGGATCACGTCGCCGCCGGTCATGCTCGTTCCGACCTTTTCGATCATCTCAAACCCATTCATGATCGGGAATGTAAATGTCTCAACATTGTTCAGGGAAAATGACTGTGTGAACACCTCATAGAAATGCTCGGTGGTCGGCGGATCCAGCGCCGGCAGCTTCGCCATCGGCGTATTCGGGTACATGCTTGCATACCACTTTCTCTGTGATTCGTTATAGAGGTAGCCCTCCGTCTTCATGTTAAAAAGAATGCAATACTGCGGGTTCTTCGGATCCGTCACCATAATGGTATAGTGGATCAGATCGCCCGGGTAAACATTCACGGTAAAGCCTTCCGGGATCTTCATCTTAAAATGCCCGCTCGGGTCGGAATAATCCACCAGTTTTATCTTCGCTTTCTCTTTTACGGTAAATGCTTCTTTCGCCGCAGTTGTCGGAGCTGTCGTATTTACCTGCTCTCCCGGGTTTGTTCCGTTCTTCGGCGGTTCGCCTCCGTTTTCACAGGCGGCGAGTGCGCCGACCAGTAATATGCTAAGTACGAGTGAGGTCAATTTCTTCATATCGGTCACCTCCGTTTTGGAATGATTCGTTGGTTTCCTGAAATCCTGTCATCTTGTACGAAAATAGTATCATATATTCACGTAAATGTAAAGTATTTTTTGAGGATTTACGGAATTTTTAGAATTTGCATTTACTTAGCGGGATATTCCCCATGCATTGTTTGAGAATTCTCGCATTTAGAGCAAAAAGATCGGCCGTCTCACTTCGGAGACGACCGATCTTTAACCGACAACACAACTACATCCTCGGATCGGGACCATTCGGATGTTCAACTGCTATTTCCATCTTTCTCGTAGTCTCTTTCAAATAAACAACTTCCACGATCGAGATGATAAAGGAAATGACCTCCGCGATCACGAGGATCCACAGGATCGCGCCAACATATTTACCCAAAGAACCGTAAGAATAACTGCTGGCCTCATCGCGCGCTTTGATCGCTGCATATATGATACTGATAAATGAGACGATACAGGAGACAATGTAAAATTTGAACAATCCATCCCATTTACCTGCCGTAGAGCCTGAAACCGGACGTACCACGTCGGCTAAAGCTCTGTACAGATAGTACACGTAAGCGATTCCGAAGATCAGTTGGGCAATATCCGCGATCGTATCTAAAGGGCTTTTGACCACGTTCGATATCACTCCGAGGAGTATATAAGTCAGGTACGTCTTATATACTGTTTCAAATCCCGAATCATATTGCCCTGCCTTCTTATATGTAAGCAAAAGCATGATCTCTATGACGATGCAGGCGATCCCGATAGCCGCAAGTAAAAACAATACTCCGTAAGCGCTATCCCTATCCAAATGATCGATCGTTTTAACCGCGGCCATTGTCACCGAAAGGGCGATCACGCCCAGGATCAATACGATCATCTTATATTTGCAGATCTTCTGCAACGGTTCCAAGAGCAGTGACGTCCTCGTATGCTGCCGCCCCGCCTCGTTCTGACGCCATTCGCTCAGATTGGGGCGCTGATATCCCGTCTGGTTCTGCGGCTGATTGGCCCCGCAGATCGTACAAAATCCGCTTCCGTCCGGAAGCGGTGATCCACAACTGTTACAATACATAATACTCCTCCTTTACCCCTGCATTTTTTCTACACCATGTTTCAGGCTTTCCAAGGAATTCGCGAACCCCTTTATAAAACGATATCACAGATCCGGAGATGACACAATATACTCATTTATTACATTATCCTGAAGAAAAAGGACAATTCTGAACAAAAGATTACGAAGGCCTGATTATTATAATTTCCTGTTTCCTTTGCCATATTCCAGGCGTTCTAACGAATTCCATGTCTTTTTGAACAGTTTGACCTCTACGATGTAAACCACCAGCATAGTCATCGTTCCGATCATAAGAAGAATGAACGGAAGGCTCCATAGCGAAATGGTATTATTCTCCAGCAAGATAATGCTCGATATTAACTCAGCGAATGTTTGAACTAAAAAAGCGATCACATATAAGGTTTTCAAACGTCTCCATTCTTCTGACAGTTCTCCCGGCTCCACCCACCGGCCGACCAGTTTTCCGAAAAGTTTCCGGGTAATATCCTCCATGGTACCATAAAGGTTATACAGATAGCAGAGGATCGCTCCGAACTCTAGGAGCGTTATGGTCATACTTACGAGCACATTCTTCACAAAGTAACCTGCGATAGAAAAGCCCAGGGAAAGCAGGATCGAAACAAAAACGATCCGGAAGCGCGGAAGATAATCTTTCAGATCATTGAGAACGACCAGCATACAGATATAAATAATGATCGTCGCTATGCCGATAATGATCATAAGATACCGATACCACGGATGGTACCAATAGAAATCCGAAGAATCCCAATAAGGTTCCGCCAGCACGTAGTAACAGACAGGCATCGCGATCTCGATCAGATAGAGAATCAAAAAGCCCAATCTTCACTTATAGAGCCGCCCGACCTCATACGCTACTCCATAGACTCTCTCACGGATAAACATCAACTCTTTCTGCGTCGCTTTCCGCAGTTCAGGGCCGGACATTTTTCTGCATTCCGGGGACAATGCTGCTCCACATGCGTTACAAAACTTACTGCCCTCCGGAAGCGGAGCACTGCAATTACTGCATCTCATACCTTTCACCTCCCTATATCCACGATTGCCAAACATCGGATCCTATGTAAACAGTATATACTATTATTCACACTTTTTCACCTGCTGAAAAATGAATTCTTTCTGACATTTCTTGCCGGCACCCGCGAATATCTTACGAAAAACAAAACGCGGGCCGTTCTCCTATCGGAGACGGCCCGTAATGATCTTTATTTTCTTTCCAGCACCAGGCTGTAATATGCCATCAGTCCGGCAACGGTCTTGCAGTCCTGGATCTTACCTTCGCGGATCATGGCGATCAACTCCGACAGTTCGTACGCCTTCACGTCCATGAATTCATCTTCGTCCAGATGCTGCTGTGTCTTCGTCAGATCCTCTGCGAGATAGAGGTCAATGGTCTCGTCGCAGTAGGCGATCGCCGTGACCAGTTTCACCAGCAGGGTCAGTTTCCCGGCGCGGTAGCCGGTCTCCTCTTCGAGTTCACGCGCCGCGCAGACCTCACCCGGCTCGCTCTTCTCGTTCTTGCAGCCTGCCGGGATCTCCAGCGTCACGCGGTCCACCGCGTTACGGAACTGGTTCACCATCAGGATCTTTCCGTCCGCGCGCACGGCAACGACCGCAGCCGCGCCCTTATGCGCCAGGAAGTCCCAGTGTGTCGTGCGACCGTCCGGCAACAGTATCGTATCATCATGCATGGTCAGAAGATTGCCCTTGTAGACAGGCTTCCGATCGATTCTTTTGATTAGATCCATAGCATTGCTTACAGCGCCTTATTTCTTCCAGGCACTGCTCTCCTTTGCACTCTTATTCATTTCTTCGTAGCGGTTAAAGCAAGCGCGCACCGCCTTCATCAGTGCATTACGCATACCGTTCTCCTCGAGAGCCTCCACGCCTGCGATCGTAGTACCCGCCGGCGAGCAGACCATATCTTTCAGTTTTCCGGGATGCTCCTTCGTATCCAGGACCATTTTCGCCGAGCCCAGCACGGTCTGTGCCACGAACTCGTACGCCATGTCTCTGGGCATACCGCAGGCTACCACGCCGTCGGCCAATGCTTCGATAAACATGAACACATAGGCAGGGGAACTGCCGCTCGCGCAGGTTACCGCATTCATCAGGTTCTCATTGACCTTCTTGAAACGACCCATGGTGGAGAAGATCATCTCCAGGGAAGCGACCTCTTCTGCGGAGAACTTCGTCTCGTCGTAGCAGATGCCGGTCATGCCCTCGCCGACCAGCGCCGGCGTGTTCGGCATCGCGCGAACGATACGGATCTGATCCGACAGAGCTGCCTTCAGACGATCGATCGAGTAACCCGGAGCGATCGAGATCAGGATCTGGTTCGGTTTGATGATGTTCTCGATATTCTTCAGGACCTGGGGATAGAACTGCGGCTTCACCGCCAGAACGACGATCTGCGATTTCGCAGCGCACTCGGCGTTGCTGTCCGCAAAGATGACACCCGTCTCATTATAGACCTTCTTTACGCGGTCCGCGCTCGCGTCCGCAAAGATCAGATCCGCCTTATCAACGACTTTCAGCAGGCCGCGCATCATGGCATAGCCCATGTTTCCCATTCCGATAAAACCGATTTTTGCCATAGTTTCTCCTTTCGGATGCCGCCCGAAGCCCTCCGCCCCGGCGGTCTTAAGTGCCGCGCAGCATCCTGCGCAGATACCGATGTTTATGCTTCCAGCAGTTTCTCCACGGAAGCCAGTTTCACGCAAAGCACGAATACCCTGCATGCCTTTTCGAGTTCATCCCGAGAGGGGAAGGTCGGCGCGATACGGATGTTCGCATCCTGCGGATCCTTACCGTACGGGTAGGTAGCGCCGGCGCCGGTCATGACCACGCCTGCTTCCTTACACAGGGCTACGATCCGCTTCGCGCATCCCGGCATTGCCATGAAGGAAATGAAATAGCCTCCCACGGGGCGCACCCAGGAACCGATCCCGAGACCGGAAAGTTCGTTATCCAATGTCGTCAGGACTGCCTCGAATTTCGGGCGCAGAAGTTCTGCCTGCTTCTTCATATGTTCGCGAACACCGTCGGCGGTCTTGAAATACAGCGCATGACGCAGCTGATTGATCTTATCGTGACCGATGGTCTGGATCGTCATCTGCTTTTTGATCTCGGCGATATTCGCCGGAGAAGAGATGATGGCCGCTACGCCTGCACCGGGAAACGTAACCTTCGAGGTCGAGCAGAATTCGTAATACATATCCGGATGGCCGGACTTCTCGCACGCTTCCACGATGTTCAAAACGGACCTCGCGTTATCATACAGATGGTGGATGGCGTAAGCATTGTCCCAAAAAACACGGAAGTCTTCCGCGGCAGGATTTAAGTTCGCCATGCGAAGAACGACTTCATCCGAGTAAACGATGCCGGCCGGGTTGGAATACTGCGGAACGCACCAGATACCTTTGATCATGGGGTCCGAGGCCACCAGGCGCTCTACCATGTCCATATCCGGACCGTTTTCATCCATAGGTACATTGATCATCTCGATGCCGAACAGCTCGGTGATCGCGAAATGGCGGTCATAACCGGGCACAGGGCACAGGAATTTCACCGGCTGGTCCAGTTTGCACCAGGGGGTGGATCCCAACACGCCGAAAACCTCGCTGCGAGAGATGGTATCATACATTATATTCAGGCTCGAGTTGCCGTAAACGATCATGTGATCGGGCGTTGCGCCCATCAGATCGCCCAGGATCTTTTTGATCTCCGGGATACCGTCCAGAACGCCGTAGTTGCGGACATCCACGCCGGCCTCACACTTGAATGAGGACTCGGAAGTGAGCGCGTCCATGAGCGGCAACGAAAGGTCCAACTGATCCTTACCGGGCTTACCTCTGGACATGTCCAGTTTCAGGCCCATTTCCTTAACCTTTTCATACTCCGCTTTCAGCGCCTGTTCCAAAGACTGAAGCTCTTTTTTGCTCAACTCGTTGTAAGCCTTCATAAAGATCGTAACTCCTTTTTTAAAAGTGAACCGGGCCTAAGCCCCGTTTTGTCTCTTTAACTTTTCAAGTATAATATACCTGTTTGCCGTTCGTCAACCCGTTTTTTGTATTTTTTCGGCGCCAAAACATAAAACGAGGCGGGGTTTCCCCCGCCTCGGTACATTCTGTATTATTTCCGATCGGTCAATTCAGACTGAACGATGAACGGATATCAAATCCGCTCATATCCAACCCCATCATGGGACCCATCAGGTTCTGAAGCGCAGTGTATAGTTTGCAACCGACATAGACGACTTCCGATAATTCGACCGTATCCGGAATCTTTCTCAGTTCCACCGTGGTCTTCTCCATGTTCAACGCGCAGTTCAGATCGATCTTCTCTCCTGTCGCTTCGTCCGTGATCACAAAGCTGGCGGTGATCTCCGCCGATTTTGCTTTATCGTCGTAACGGATCCGAATCTTGGGACAGCCATCCTTAAAGACCGTGCTGAGTTCCTGATCGTACTCCGCTACGACTTTCTCGTAGGCATCCCTCGTGGCCATATGTTCGGATGCCTCTTGGAACATGCTGCGGATCATCTGCTGCATCTCGCTTTCATCCGCATACATCCCGGTTCCGATTTCGTCAGAGATCACTTCATAGAGCTGATCAGCAAAATCCAAAAGGTCCTCGGGACTGAATGTCATTAGGGAGCCGGCCCTCGTCAGGCCTTTGTTGATCTGCTCCGACAAACGGTCGATAGCCGCCTTAAACTCGGCTTCATTATAGGAGGGCGTACCGCTCTCCTGCAGATATTTGAAGAAAAACTCATAATCAGAGTCTTTTGTGTTTTTAGCCGCCGAACGCAACAGCGAGGACAGAAACGCTCCGTTGATCTCCATCGTGATATCGTTTCCGCTGCCTGTAATGCTTCTGGCATCCACTTCATTCAGCAACCGCGTCAAATACTCCAGAACAAACCCGCGCGCAGTCTCGTCGACTTTCACCGAATTGAGCACAGCCGATCCCATGGGGATCGTGAAATTGCAGACTCTCTGAAGATCGGCAAATGTGACCTGAGCTCCAAACTGGCTTAACATCACATCGATCTGCTCCGAGCCGCCCAACAGATCCGCCAGCAGATCCGGCAGTTTCGTCGCGATCTGGGTCTCCTGCCGATCCACGGCAAAACGCAGCAGTTCATCGTTGAACTTCACGGTATCGGTATCCACCGTCATGTAGACCGAACCGTCTGCGATCATGCGGTCAATGTCCCACTGACAGTCGAGAATGAGTTTAACGATGCCATCCGTCCCGCCGAGGCTCCACTCTCCGGGGTAAGCATTGGCCACATTCATATTCATTTCAAATTTCATTTTAACGGCGTCCACGCCTTCCATCATATTCAGGAAGCCGGTGAGCGCAGAGTTGGTATCGATATCTTCAAACGTTACAGGCTCTTTGGTGCCTTCCGCGTTTGTTTCGTTTGTATTCGCTGTTTCCTCGGAGGTCGGTCGCGAACCCGAAGCATCTTTCTTCGTTTCCGAAGACTCGTTTCCTTGCTCTTCGTCCCTGTTCCCTTCAGTGGTCGCTTTTTTATCATCCGACGCCAAAGTCGTGACCGCCTCAGTAGTTATTGCGGCCTGCTCCGTAACTTCCGCCGTCGCCACCCCTTCTGTGGTAGAATCCGTACTGCTTTTATTCGTACAGCCCACTACGGACAGGAACGCAAAGCACAGACTCATGGCCAGCGCCGCGATCTTCTTCTTTTTTCTCATTGTGGATCCTCTTTTCTTTGATACATAAACCATTTCCAAACATTTCGATCCCTTCCTACCGAAACGCGTGCATCGGAATCTCGCATTATCCGATGCTAACATTATAGAGGACGACTTTCGGTCGGTCAATTTAATCTCTCATATTGTAAGAAAAACGACAGAAATAAAACAGACCCGGGACGAATCCCGGGTCTGTCGTATTTCATCTGTAAGCAGATAAATCGTTATTATTGTATCTTACATCGTAAGATCAAAGGGAGGATCAGATTCCTCCGAGGAAGCTGCTCAGTCCGTTATCGGAACTGGAAGAACTCTGAACAGACTGCACCAGTTTAAGAATGGTCTCAACAACTTCGGAGATCTCGGAAGTATTGGTTACATCTTTGAACTCTCCCTTATTGAACTCGGATACCGCATTAACGGTAAAGGAAACAACGCCGCCGTTAGGAACTACTTCTTCGGAAAGTTTGATCTCGCCTTCAAAGGAGATCTTCATACCATCAGCGCTCATTTCGATCACGATCGAAGGAATGTCGTCTGTGAAGATCATGCCCAGGCCTTCGTTGATCTCGAGAATAGCCTTTCTCATTTCCTCTGCAGTGTCTGCTTCATTCAGGCTTTCTTTTGCTTCTTTAAGCTTTTCTTTGATCTCAGCCTTTGCTTCCGCGGAATCCTCGGTGAACTGCTTCATAACTTCGTCGATCTTCTCCTTCATTTCGGAGATCTGCTCTTCTAAGCCATCCAAGTTCATATCGGAAGCATCCATGCCGGCTGCCTTCGCGCCCTTTTCAACCTGAGCTATGATCGCCTTCATACCGGCCTCAAATTTCTCTTCGTTCAACTGCGGCATTACCTTGGGAAGGATCTCGAACAACTTATCGATATCTTCCTCAGTGGTATTCTGTACAGCAGATACAGCCAGAGAAGTTACAAAATGACCATCCGGCTTGATGGTGTATTTGTTTCCGCTGACAGATACGGAACGCTCATCCACTCCGCTGAGGATACGCTTAGCATAATCCTTTGCAAATGCGAGTGCATCGCCGTCGATCGCCTTGAAATCTACAACGTCAGAGCCCATCGGAATGGTGATGCTGGTGACCTTCTTGATGTCTGCAGCCGTAACCGGAACGCCCATGCCCTGAAGCAATGCAGTAACCGCATCTTCACTTCCGAACAGGCCGGCAGCCAGTTTCAGTGCATCGATATTGATCGCAGAATGATCTTTGTCGATCGCAAACTGAAGCAGATCGCCTGCAAGATTTAATTCCTTCGCGTTCAGGTTAACACCTACGGTTCCGGAAGCCTGCATTTTAGCAATGTCGATAAACGAATCAACATCAATGTCTACCTTAACGCCTGTCAGGCTGACAGTAGAAGCGAGCAGATCACCGATATCTACGGAGATCTCGATCTTAGAGTTAGACTTCTTTACGTCCAAATCTGCAGCGTCAAGCAACTTAGCCAGTGCATCTGTGGTCTTGTAATCAAGGCCCTGGCCACCCTGACCGGGATCAACTTCTGCTGTAGGAGCTTCGGTCTCTTTCGGAGCTTCGGTGGTCTTCTCTTCCGGAGCTTCGGTAGTCTTCTCTTCCGGAGCTTCGGTCGTCTTATCTGCCTCTGTAGCACTTGTCTTGCCGTCGCCGTTATCTTTGGTCTCGTTCTCGTTCACCTGAGCGGCTTCTGCAGTCGTTTCTACAGGAGCAGCTGTAGTAGTCTGTACTTCAGCCGTAGTGTCGGGCTGTGTAGCAACGGTTGCCTGTGTGGTCTCGTCTCCTGCATCCTTCTTGGTACATCCTGCCATAGAAGAAAGTGCAAGCATTGCACTCATGGATACAGCAGCGAGTTTCTTTGTTCTTCTCATAATCCATCCTCACTTTTTCTTATAGTGTATGTGTAACCCGAAAGCTACACACCCTTTGGCTACTCTGTCGCGGTCAGCGTCCGGATCACCCTTCCGAGGAAACACGGATTCTTCCCCTGCGACACACGTATTATAGCGGATATGTCACAAGACGTCAATTAAAAAATCAGGATCGTAATAAAATCGAAAGAAAATTAACAATTAAAAACAGTGGAGCATAAGCCCCACTGCCTCGTAATTACTTCTCCAGATATTGTGTAAGGCGCTCTGCGATGGCCTTGATAAAGCCCTCGCTGGACAGCGGATGGATCTCCGGGAGGGAAGAAACCAGCGCCAGATCCTTCGTCATATATCCTGCTTCGATGGTGTCGATCGTCGCCTTCTCCAGGCAGTCTGCGTAGCGCATCAGCTCAGAGAGATCATCCATCTGACCACGGCGACGCAGTGCTCCGCTCCATGCGAAGATCGTCGCTACGGAGTTCGTCGAGGTCTCCTCACCCTTCAGATACTTGTAGTAGTGACGCTGAACGGTTCCGTGTGCAGCCTCATACTCGTACTTTCCGTCCGGGGATACCAGAACGCTGGTCATCATGGCCAGAGAACCGAAAGCGGTCGCTACCATATCACTCATAACGTCGCCGTCGTAGTTTTTGCAAGCCCAGATATAGCCGCCTTCGCTCTTAACGACACGCGCTACGGCGTCGTCGATCAGGGTGTAGAAATACTCGATGCCTGCCTTCTCGAACGCATCCTTATATTCATTGTCATAGATCTCCTGGAAGATATCTTTAAAGGTATGGTCATACTTCTTAGAGATGGTATCCTTCGTTGCAAACCAAAGATCCTGCTTCGTATCCAACGCGTAGGAGAAGCAGCTGCGCGCAAAGCTCTCGATGGAGGGGATCAGATTGTGCATCCCCTGGGCAATGCCTGCGCTCTTATACTCGTGGACCAGCTCACGTGTCTCGCTGCCGTCAGCCGCGGTATATACGAGTTCCACCTTTCCGGGGCCCGGGATCTTCATCTCGCTGGCTTTATAGAGGTCGCCGTAAGCATGACGGGCGATGGTGATGGGCTTCTTCCACGTACGAACGTACGGCTCCACGCCCTTTACGAGGATGGGCGCACGGAATACGGTTCCGTCCATGATCGCACGGATGGTGCCGTTGGGGCTCTTCCACATCTCTTTTAAATTATACTCTTTTACACGTGCCGCATTCGGGGTAATGGTCGCGCATTTGACCGCAACACCATACTTCTTCGCAGCATTGGCCGAATCAATGGTGACCTGGTCGTCGGTCTTATCACGGTTCTCCAGGCCCAGATCGTAGTACTCACTCTTTAAGTCCACGAACGGCAGGATGAGCTCATCCTTTATCATCTTCCACAGGATCCTGGTCATTTCGTCGCCGTCCATCTCAACGATAGGCGTCGTCATCTGAATCTTCTGCATCGTAATCGGTCTCCTTTCACGCTCGGCCTGCGCCGGCATATCGGTCCATTCAAACCGCTTTAATGATTATAGTCCTAAAATATTCGTCTGTCAACGTTAAAGAATTAACAATGTTCTTTAACTCATCAACATCTGCAGGTAGCGGAACCACACACGGTAGAACGTACGGTTCATGTGGATGCCGTCCTTCAGATAGTTCTGCTGGCGGACGATCCAGTTGGAGTCAATGTAGGTCACGCCGAGCAGGTTCGCCGTATGGTTCAGCAAGGCGTCATACATCGGCGCGCGGACGAGATCCGCGCGGGTGCTGCCCAGTACTTCAGACGGCGGCAACAACGAGGATACATACAGGGATACACCCGGGATCTGCTCCCGCAGGCTCTGTACCATCACGGTAAATGCATCCGCAAATTCCTCCGGTGTCTTGTAATGGTTACAGTTGTTCAATCCGACGAAGATGATCACACGCTCGGGGAAGACCGCCGCAACTTCCGGGATCTTCTCTTTCAGTGCATCCAGAGAGGCGCTTCGCTTGTATACGACCTGCGACATATCGATGAAACCATAATCGCCGATGGCCTGGGTCATGGAATCGCCGAAGAATATCGTGTTCATAAACAATGCATGGATCTGCTGTTGCTCTTCGGCCGAAAGGTTGCGCACATCATTGGCATCCAGTTTTGCGTTCCATTCCTCTTTGAAATCGTTGATGCGGATCTGGCGTACGGTGAGCGGCGGTTCCGTCGATACCGGCTCGGTCGTCGGTTCTTGCGTAACGGACGCCAAGGTCGGAAGTGTGGGGGATGCCTGGTCTTCCGGTACCGTTATCGGTTCCTGCGTTTCTGCAGGCGTCGTGATCTCCCCGGTCTCCTCCGGAACGGAAACCGGCAAAACCTCTGTGGTAGGAACGATCGGGAGCGTCACATCGACCTCGTTCGTCTCCTTTTGTCGAATGGCCTGCAGGAGGGCCGGAAGGTTCTGCGATTCGATTCCCTTGACGACATCCACCCCGGCCTGCACGGGCTTCTTGCCGCTCACGGCGAAAATGTAGAGCAGGCTCACGAAGAGGAAAAAGCCGATCGCGCCCAGGATCAGGTGCAAGGCCTTACGCATGAGTTTTTTGTAGTGATTATTCATCCGCCTCGCCTCCTTCCAGGATCAGCGAAAGCGAGCCGTCCTCATAGTAAGTATTGATGTTGTACAGGAAACATATGTCGGTGATGCCGGCGGAAGCCGTCAGCGTACGTATATCTCCCGTGTAGTATCTCGGATCCACCACGTGGATTTCTGAGAAGAACGGACACAAAAATCCGATCATTGCATTTGCATAGGAATCTTTGAAGATCAGGAGTTTACGGTTCGACTTCGACGTCGTAGAGATCGCAAGCCAGGGATAATTGCCCCCGAAGAAAACCTCGTACGGATCGTCTCCGGTCAGGCCCTCGGAAGAATACAGACCCGACAGCGTCTTCTGCTGCTCTTTGTAGGTCGTTACGATCCCGATATCCGGATCGGGCAGATATAACTCCACCGTATCCGCAGTGCGGCTGTAGAAACCGCTCTTACTCATCAGGGTGCCTTGGAACCGGTCGTGCACTACGACCTGCTTCCAGTTCTGCTCCTCAAACGGAAGATGCATGGCCCCGGCGAGCTCTCGCGCGCCCACGTAGGCGCCATAGGTCGTCCAGTGATGATCCGTTCGATAGCAGACCTGCTTACCCTGCGAGGCTTCTTCGCTGAGCGCCGATGCCACCGGAACCACGGTCAGGTTCGAAAGCCCGGCGTTCTTAACTTCCTGGGCCCACATCGTGTACCACTCTTCCTGCGAGTCGATCGGCGCGCCCGAAGGAAGCTTATCCTTCATGATCCAGGATGCATTCGGGACCAGCATAATGTAGGACGAAATGTCCGGATATTCGCGCAGGTAGTCCAAAACCACCTTCGTCGTCTTAGCGGCGCGTTGGTCGTCCGTCCGCTTGAATTCTTCGATCAGATAACCGCTACTGCAGCGGTACACGCCCTGGGAGTACTTCTCTCCCATGATCTTGCCTCGCAGTTCATCCAGATAGACCCAGACATTTCGTGCAGGGAACTGGTCTGCCAGGTATTCCTCCATCGCATTGGAAAATGCGCCGTTGCGTAAGTTTTCGGTCGTCATGGCCGGCAGCTGTGCCAGCGTCCGGCGTTCCTGCGCGGAATAGGATTTCCGCGGCCACACGAGGCGCAGAAATGCCAGCAGGAATATCATCATTACGAATACGATCCCAAGCAAACGAAAGAAACGCAGTTTTCGTGCGCGTTCTCTGGCTTCTCGATCTGTCATAGCTGCTGCCCCTCCTTTTCTCGTAACAATTTCTTCTAAGAAACTGTTACGTGCTTAGAATCTGAAATACAAAAACGGATTGTAGCTCTGGTATACCAGTGCGGCAACACAAAGCATAAACATTGCGATACGAAGAGCGATGGACGCGGTATAATATTTCACCGCGAACTGCTCGTTGAGCCGATGGAAGATCGGCGTTGAGAAAAACGCTCCCAGCAGGAGCACGACCAGACCCGTGCGCAGGAAATAGCCTGTGGTCGCATTGGAAAATGCACACCCGACGCCGAACATATGGCCGACGTAGGTCAGCATCTCCGAGAAATCCGTGTGGACGAAGAACATCCAGCCCAACGTTACCAGCAGGAATGTCAATATGCGCCCCGGCCAGGGATGACTACTGATGCGGTCGTGGATGACGTATTTCTCCAGCAGGAGCAAAACGCCGTAATACAAGCCCCAGAGCATGAAGTTCCAACCTGCGCCGTGCCAAAAGCCCGTCAGCATCCAGACAATCAGGATGTTGCGTACATGCTTCGCAGGCGAAACACGTTTACCGCCGAGCGGGATATATACATACTCACGGAACCAGGAGCTTAAGGAGATATGCCAGCGGCGCCAGAACGACGTGATGCTGGTCGCCGTATAAGGATAATCAAAGTTCTTCGGGAAGCGGAAGCCGAACATCTTTCCCAGGCCGATCGCCATGTCGGAGTAACCGCTGAAGTCAAAATAGATCTGGAAGGTGTAGGCAAATGCTCCGATCCATGCCGTCAGGACCGACGTATGCGCCACGCCGAGGCTCTCGATCTGCACATAGAGGGCACCGAGCTGGTTCGCCAGCAGGACCTTCTTAATGAGGCCGCGCAGGAAGAATTCGCCGCCGTTGCCAAACATGGCCAGTGTCACCTTGCGCTTCGACAGCTGCTTCTCTACATCCTCGTAGCGGACGATCGGGCCCGCGATGAGCTGCGGAAACATCGAGATATACAGGGCGAACTTGAAGAAACCTCTCTGCACCCGAATCTGGTTGCGGTAAATGTCCACCAGGTACGAGATCGCCTGGAAGGTATAGAACGAGATACCGATGGGCAACAGCAGTTTCAGACCCGGGATGAAACCGAGGCCGATGCCGCGCAACTGCGAAGAAACGAACGGATAATACTTAAAGATGCCCAGGGCGGTCAGGTTCCAACCGACCGCGATACCCAGGTTCAGTTTCGCGTAACGCGAGTGATGCGCGCGGTTATTCGCTATGATACGGCCGAAGACATAATTGACCGTAATGGACATGAGCATGAGGAAGATGTAGATCGGTTCGCCCCATGCGTAAAAGATCAGGCTGAAAGCCAAAAGAACCATGTTTCGTGCTCGCGGCGGTGCGATAAAATAGGCCAGCAGCACCATCGGCAGGAACACGAACAGGTAAGTCATACTGGAAAATACCATCTCGCGTCCCCCTTAAGGTTCGATTTGTTTCAGAAATGCGCGTTCCACCGAAGAAGCATCGGAGGAAATGATCAGGAATACGTAGTAGCCGCGGGTCAGGTAGCGCGCATCCTTCAGAAGCGCCATCTGGTCCTCCCCGTAGCCGTCGAAGCACGTGCACTGGTAGGCCACGCGGTTTTTCATCGCTTCCACCACCGCGTCGGTCTGCGATTTATCATTTACACGCACTAAAAGAAGCTCCGCGGCATCCATGTTGGAATTCGGGCCGAAATAGCCCACTGCCGCGAAGTCATTGGCGGCAAGACCGAAGCGGCGCTTCAGGGAGAGTTGATCCTCCTCGTGCCACTCGTCTTGCGTTATTTCCGAGAGTTCCGCCACGAACTGCGGAACATCTACCTCTTTGTATTTTTTCTCGTGTGCAATAAACCAGACGAACACGAACAGGGCTGCCGCTGCGACAACCTGAAAAGCAACGATATATAATTGGCGTCTCTTTTCAATATCCCACTGTTCGCTCATATCCCCATAACCTCTTGCATGACACACCGGCCCGAAGGCATAGTTTTACTCTCTGCCGTCCCAGCAATAGGTGCAGAGTTTGTCGGGATCGATCCCGACGGACTCGATCATATCATCAAGTCTGTGATAGCGAAGCGAGGTGAAATGCAAAAGCTCGCAGATGCGATCGATCATCTTCTGATACTTCTCGCTGTCCGGATCGGTGTACTGCTTAAGCACCTCGTCGGAAACATCATCCCCCTCGAACTCGCGGATGACGCGGCGGGTAATGAGTTCCATCTCCGATGTGGAACGTGAGAAATTCAGATATTTACAACCATAGACCAGTGGCGGACATGCCGGGCGGATGTGTACCTCCCGCGCGCCGCTCTCATATAAGAACTGCGTCGTCTCGCGAAGCTGCGTTCCGCGGACGATGGAATCGTCGATCAGAAGAAGGCTCTTTCCCTCGATGAGATCCTTCACCGGGATCAGTTTCATCTTCGCGATCAAGTTACGCTTCGACTGCAGCGTCGGCATGAACGAACGCGGCCAGGTCGGCGTATACTTGATGAACGGACGGGAAAAAGGAATGCCGGACTCATTTGCATAGCCGATGGCATGGGCCGTACCGGAATCCGGGACGCCGGCCACCACATCGGGCTTCACATGGTCTCTGCGGGCCAGCATTTTGCCGCAGTTATAACGCATCCGCTCAACGCTGATGCCTTCGTATGAAGAAGACGGGTATCCGTAGTAGATCCAGAGGAAGGTACAGATCTTCATCTTATCGCCCGGAAGTACCAGTGTCTTCACACCGTCCGGGGTCAGGATCACGACCTCACCGGGGCCCAGTTCCCGCTCTTCGGTATATCCCAAATTGGAAAATGCAAAACTCTCAAAACATGCGCAAGTAGCGCCGGGCTTGCGTCCGATCACGACGGGCGTACGTCCCAGAAGATCACGCGCCGCAAAAATGCCGCGCTCCGTGAGCACCATGAGGGTCATGGATCCGTCGATCTTCTCCTGTGCATAACGGATGCCGTCGATCATGTTTTCTTTTTGGTTGATCAGGATCGCGACCAGTTCGGTCGGATTGATCTCACCATTACTCATAACGCTGAACTGCACGTCTTTTTCGAGCAGTTCCTCCTCGATCTCTTTTATGTTGTTGATCTTACCTACAGTGGTCACGGCAAATGTTCCGTGGTGAGACCGCATCAAGATCGGCTGTGCTTCGTAATCGGAGATGCATCCGATGCCGAGATTCCCTTTTAAACTGTGAAACTCACTGTCGAACTTCGTACGGAACGGCGAGTTCTCGATGTTGTGGATCGCCTTATCAAAATGCCCGTTATCGCAGACCGCCATGCCGGCGCGACGCGTACCCAGATGCGAATGATAGTCCGTTCCGAAAAACAGATCAAAAACACAATCTTCCTGTGATGCTACTCCAAAAAAGCCACCCATAAATGCCTCACTTTCTATATGCGGCTCCGGCATCCGCCAAAGCCTCAGGTGTCAGCAACGCCCCTCTCTCCGATTCGGTCGGATCGGGACGCAACATGCCACACCCTATTTATTATACAAGGTGTGGCATGAAATGGCAATGTTTTTTTGTTTATTTATGCATTGAAAGTTTTTATATTATGGTCTGTTTTCCTCTCGCGGAATTGTCGCTAACATTTTACTTACATCAATCCTCCGCGGTCACGCACTTATACGCCCACTCGGTATCGATCACGAAGTTCGGCTCCTGATCATCTTTCATCAGGATATCCGCCGCATTCTTCGCCAGGTCTTCGTAGTCTGCGGGGTCGACCGCGACCTCGCCGAATGCCTTACCTTCGCGCAGGAACTGGAAACCGATCTCGCCGTCCCTGCTGAAAAAATACGCTTCGTCCGCCTGAAAATCCGGATCGCTTTGCTTCAGCTGGATGATGCAGAACACCTTAAAGATCTCCACCACGCGGTCATCCAGGCCCGCATCAAAAATGAATATCTTCTCACGCAGTTCATTCAGTGAGCGGACAATGCGTTTCCGGTAGCCTTCGACCTCCGGGCCGTCCAGGATGCCGTCGCCGCCCTCGAGGTTTTTCATCTGCGCAAAGCTTTCCATGGCCTGCACCAGCGCCTCGTTGGACGTCACATGATAGATCATGATCTTCCGCTCCATATCGTGGTACAGGAAATCATAAGTATATATAGTCTTCTCCTTGCAGTCCGGGCATTCAAACGTAAATGCTTTCCGGTTCAGGACCTCTTCCTTCATATCCGAATCCAGCGTTACATTGATGCTGGACCAGATCTGAAAATCGTGCTCCTTACTGCACTTCGGACATGTGATCTTCGTCGTTTGTTTCTGTGACATAGTAATCTTCTCCTGATCATTCTGATTAATTCGGGCGATGCTCACTTGCTATTCTATCATACTTTCGGCGGTTTCGCCACCACAAAAAGAGGCTTCCCTTCCGGGCCGCCCCTTTTTGTCTTTCATTTGGTTTTTATTCTGCCTTTACTGCAAATTCATTGATGATATCTACGATGATGTCGCCCAGTTTCTGTACTTCATAATCGCCGATGATGGGCTCCAGGTGAGAGTCGCCGACACCGGAGTCATCGGTCAGAAATACGTATTCCCCGTCGGTCATGATGGCCAGAGCACGTCCGAAGAGTTCGGTCGAGCGGTCCGAATTCGATGCGATAACGGGGACCAAACGGATACCCTGCTCTGCTGCTTTTGCGATCGCCGCCGTGATGGCATCCTCCGTTCCCACGTGCGGAGGAGCATCAAAGATCATGAATGCGATCTTCTTGCTGCCTTCTTTCCACTCCTTACTGTTCATGGTCTCCGTCAGGATCTCGGCGACCGCCTCGGGTGTATCTCCGCCGCCGGCCGCACATTCCTTATTCAGGACCTTCTTAAGCTCGTTCACATCCGTCATAAAGCCGTTGGTGCGGGTAACATAATCATCGCCCTCATCGCGATAGAAATTCCAGGAATAGCTGACATTCGCCGCGGTTACACGCTCCATGATCTTTGCGAAGTCCGCTTGAAGATAGGTGAGCTCATCGCCCATGGACCCGGTCGTATCCAGGATGAACATGACCTGTGTTTCGTCATACGTCTTCGACGCAGTGTCCACGGTCAGCTCCAGTTCTTCGGGATAGCCGGTCTTCCGTGTCTGGTTCTCAGGAACATCTTCTTCCTTCTTACCGGGAAGATTAAGTTCGTCCGCTCCTGTGTATACGACACGGCCCTCCGGATCGTATATGCGCACCTTCCACGTGCGGCTTTCGGATTCGGGCAGGAACAGGTAGGCCGTACCCTCTGTGTTGGAAACACCCGACCAGATGACCGTGTTGTCGTCACTGTACACCGCTTCTACCTTCACACCTTCCACCGCGGCTCCGCTCTCGTTTTTGACCGTGATTGCGGATCTGGACACGGGATTCAAGCCGTATGCGGGAAATGCGATCTTTTCGGTCGATACGAGGTTCTTGAAGAAGCCCCAGTTCGCATTATCATTCCACCGGCCCGCGGTCAGAATGCCGAACCTGTCTTCCGGAACCGCCTCGCTCGGGTCTGAGCCGACATGCGGCGCAGGATCGACCGAGCCCCCGGGAGCCGTGTCCGCCCTCAGAGCAGGCTCATAGGCCCCTCCCTCATCGCCACTGTATTCGATCTTATATTTCGGCGCTGCTGCTCCATCCCCGGATTTCTCCGCGGCAACTCTGTCCACCATTTCAGGGGCGACGGCATAAGCCGCATCGCTTCTGTCCGATGCCACTTTATGTGTATCGGCATCCGATTTCGCCGCAGGAAGCGTCGAAGCAGCCGCAGGGTCCGTACCCGGCGTAACCTCCGTCCCCCCAGGCGTCGTAGCCGCAACCGTATCCGGCGCGGTCGCCTCCCCCGCATTCTTCTCTTTACTGCAACCCGCCAGCGGCAACGTACAAGTCATAACCCCGGCCATGACCATGGCCGTCATTCTTTTCTGATTACTTTTGATATGTTTTCTCATTTGAAACCTCCTGTTTGGATTTGTTTCCTAAGAAACGAAACCCACCGGAGAATTCCTACCACATTTTTTCACCCACCCCGCCCCGTGTAAAACAAGCCGACCTATTCTTGCTTTTTCCTCTTGCTTTTTTTCTCTCGCTCCCCCTCGCTAACGTTGCTCCTCCTCCCCGAAATCGAGGAAGCTCCCGCCCCGGCAAGTTCTGATCTGTAACTCTTCGGTTTTCATAGGAGGACGCCGAGGTTCATAGGCGCCCTTTTGTTTTCGCAAAGGCCGGGCTTGTGTTTCCAAGCCGAGCATTGATCGAGCTGTAGAAAAACCAGTCGAGTGAAATGAAGAATAAGGGTCAAAAACCGATTTTCCGAGATCGGTTTTTGCGAGTCGCCGAGGGCGTTTTCGCGCCCGGCGGTAGCCGGCGCTATCAGGAAAACGGCCGACATCGACTCGGTGCCCGTAATTCTTCTTTGAACGAGAGGCAGGTTTTTCACAGCGCAGTGAACTGCTCGGATGGAAACGCAAATCGGCCATATGAGGTACAAAAAAGGGCGCCCCGAAACCGGGGCGCCCTCCTATGAAAATCGTGAAATTTTTGAATTAGAACTTGCCTGCAGCTGCAGCTTCCTCGATGGATACTGCTACTGCAACGGTTGCGCCAACCATGGGGTTGTTGCCCATACCGATGAGTCCCATCATCTCAACGTGCGCGGGAACGGAGGAAGAACCTGCGAACTGCGCATCAGAGTGCATACGACCCAGAGTATCGGTCATACCGTAGGAAGCGGGACCTGCAGCCATGTTATCGGGGTGCAGTGTACGACCTGTGCCGCCGCCGGAAGCAACGGAGAAATACTTCTTTCCTGCCTCGATACGCTCCTTCTTATAGGTGCCTGCTACCGGGTGCTGGAAACGAGTCGGGTTCGTGGAGTTACCGGTGATGGAAACATCAACGTTCTCCTTCCACATGATCGCAACGCCCTCACGAACGTCGTTCGCGCCATAGCAGTTAACCTTAGCACGAAGGCCTGTGGAATAAGACTTACGGAATACTTCCTTAACCTCGCCGGTGTAATAATCCATCTGCGTCTCAACGTATGTGAAACCGTTGATACGGGAAATGATCTGAGCGGCGTCCTTACCGAGACCGTTCAGGATAACACGAAGGGGCTTTTTACGAACCTTATTAGCCTTCTCTGCGATACCGATCGCGCCTTCTGCTGCTGCAAAAGACTCATGTCCTGCCAGGAATGCGAAACAATCGGTCTCCTCCTCGAGGAGCATCTTACCGAGGTTACCGTGGCCCAGACCAACCTTACGCTGATCTGCTACAGAACCGGGGATACAGAAAGCCTGCAGGCCCTCACCGATCGCAGCTGCAGCATCTGCAGCACGACGGCAGCCCTTTTTGATCGCGATCGCTGCGCCTACCGTGTAAGCCCAACAAGCGTTCTCAAAGCAGATCGGCTGGATCTTCTTAACCTGATCGTAAACATCCAGGCCGGCATCCTTGGTGATCTTTTCAGCCTCCTCAATGGAAGCGATCCCGTAGCTGTTTAATACGGAATTGATCTTATCAATTCTTCTCTCATATGATTCAAATAATGCCATGATGCTGTCCTCCCTGAATTAGATTTCCTTGTCCGTTCTCGGGTCAATGATCTTCACCGCGTCGGCAACACGACCATACTGGCCGCAAGCCTTCTCATAAGCGGTGTTGGGATCGTCGCCCTTCTTGATGAAGTCGGTCATCTTACCAAGGTTTACAAACTTGTAACCGATGATCAGGCCTTCTTCGTCGAGTGCGATGCCGGTAACATAGCCTTCTGCCATCTCCAGGTAACGAGGTCCCTTCTGCAGAGTACCGTACATGGTACCTACCTGAGAACGAAGGCCCTTACCGAGATCCTCCAGACCTGCGCCGATGGGCAGACCTTCCTCGGAAAATGCGGACTGTGTACGTCCGTAAACGATCTGCAGGAACAACTCACGCATAGCGGTGTTGATCGCGTCACAAACCAGGTCGGTGTTGAGAGCTTCCAAAACGGTCAGGCCGGGAAGAACTTCTGCAGACATAGCTGCGGAATGGGTCATACCGGAGCAACCGATGGTCTCAACCAGTGCTTCCTGGATGATACCCTCTTTAACATTCAGGGTCAGCTTACAAGCGCCCTGCTGCGGTGCACACCAGCCGATACCATGTGTCAGACCGGAAATATCCTTGATCTCTTTTGCCTGAACCCACTTAGCTTCTTCCGGGATCGGCGCTGCGCCATG
Organism: Lachnospiraceae bacterium; assembly: GCA_017550425.1. Lineage (GTDB taxonomy): Bacteria > Bacillota > Clostridia > Lachnospirales > Lachnospiraceae > UBA1201. Next base: position 22,273 of record JAFZPG010000015.1, read on the forward strand.
ATGCACACCCTGCTTCACAACGCACATGTTCTGAACTTCCTGTGAAATAATCATGAAATTCTCCTTTCAAACTCTATGAATTACTTATTGTAATTAACGATCTTTCCGAAATCAGCCTTCAGGGAAGCGCCGCCTACCAGGCCGCCGTCGATGTCGGGCTGAGCGAACAGCTCGGGAGCGCTGCCTGCGGAAACGCTGCCGCCGTACTGGATGCGGATCGCAGCTGCGGTTGCCTCGTCGTAGATCTCAGCGATGCAAGCGCGGATCGCGCCGCATACTTCCTGCGCCTGCTCGGTGGTAGCCACCTTACCGGTTCCGATGGCCCAAATAGGCTCGTAAGCGATGACAGCCTGCGCAGCCTGCTCTGCAGTCACGTTCAGGAAAGCGATCTTGATCTGCATGCGGATCCAGTCCAGAGTGATGCCCTGCTCACGCTGCTTGAGAGACTCACCGCAGCAGATGATCGGGGTCAGGCCGTGCTCGAAAGCCTTCAGGACCTTCTTATTAACGGTCTCGTCTGTCTCTGCAAAATACTCTCTTCTCTCGGAGTGGCCGATGATCACATACTTAACGCCAACCTCGGTCAGCATATCGGGAGCGATCTCGCCGGTGTAAGCACCCTTCTCCTCGAAATACATATTCTCGGCGCCAACCTGAATGTTGGAACCTTTTGCTGCCTCGATCACGGGGATAATGTCGATCGCGGGTACGCAGAATACTACGTCCACGTCGTCGTTTGCAACCAGGGGCTTTAACTCATTTACCAGGGCAACTGCCTTCGAAGGAGTCATGTTCATCTTCCAGTTGCCTGCGATAATCTTCTTTCTCATGTTCTGATAACCTCGCAATTATTTGTCGTCCGCTGCTGCTACGCCCGGAAGTTCCTTACCCTCAAGGAACTCAAGGGATGCGCCGCCGCCGGTGGAGATGTGGCTCATCTTATCACCGAAGCCGAGCTGGTTAACTGCTGCTGCGCTGTCGCCGCCGCCGATGATGGTGGTAGCATCCGTCTCAGCCAATGCCTTCGCTACAGCGATGGTACCCTTTGCGAGGATCGGGTTCTCGAATACGCCCATCGGTCCGTTCCAAACTACGGTCTTAGCGGACTTCACAGCGTCTGCGAACAGCTTTGCGCTCTTCGGGCCGATATCGCAGCCTTCACGCTCTGCAGGCATATTGGTCACGTCATAAACCTCGGTCTCAACCGGAGCGTCGATCGGGTTCGGGAACTCAGCGATGGTGACAGAGTCAACCGGCAGAAGGAGCTGCTTGCCGAGCTTCTTAGCCTTTTCCATCATCTCTTTGCAGTAGTCAAGCTTCTCATTGTCCACGAGAGACTTACCGATCTCGTAGCCCTGAGCCTTCAGGAAGGTGTAAGCCATACCGCCGCCGATGATCAGGGTGTCGCACTTCTCGAGCAGGTTGTTGATAACGTTGAGTTTATCTGCAACCTTAGCGCCGCCGAGGATCGCTACGAAAGGACGTACGGGATTCTCTACAGCATTGCCCAGGAAATCGATCTCCTTCTGCATCAGGTAACCAACAGCGTTGTCGCCGCCCTTAGCGGTGATGAACTTGGTAACGCCTTCTACGGAAGCGTGTGCACGGTGGGAAGAACCGAAAGCATCGCAAACATAGCTGTCTGCCAGATCAGCGAGTTCCTTAGAGAATTCCTCGCCGTTCTTTGTCTCTTCCTTACCGCGGAAACGGGTGTTCTGAAGAAGAACAACATCGCCGACCTTCATATCAGCAACTGCCTTTGTAGCTGCTTCGCCGGTTACGTTGTAATCTGCAACGAAAGTAACTTCCTTACCGAGTTTCTCGGAAAGACGCTTTGCAACGGGAGCCAGGGACTCCTTCTCGTTCGGGCCTTCCTTAACCTTACCGAGGTGAGAGCAAAGGATGACCTTTGCGCCTTCGTCCAGAAGCTTCTGGATGGTGGGCAGCGCTGCTACGATACGAGTCTCATCTGTGATCTGGCCGTCCTTAAGCGGTACGTTAAAATCACAACGAACCAGAACGCGCTTACCCTGAACCTGAATGTCGTCAATGGATTTCTTGTTTAACATGTCATTACCTCTCTGATAGTTTTGATGGGTGAATGTGAAAAAGAGGCCCGGTCCAATGGACCGGACCTCCCGGAAACGGTCTGCCTTATAATCGCAAACCTAAAAACTCTTAGTTCAATTCAGCGAAGTACTTGATAGTACGAACCATCTGGCTTGTGTAAGAGTTCTCGTTGTCATACCATGAAACAACCTGTACCTGATAGGTATCCTCGTCGATCTTGGAAACCATGGTCTGGGTTGCATCGAACAGAGAACCATATCTCATACCGATAACGTCGGAAGAAACGATCTCGTCAGTGTTGTAACCGAAAGACTCGGAAGAAGCTGCCTTCATAGCTGCGTTGATGCCTTCCTTGGTTACGTTAGCACCCTTAACAACTGCGGTAAGGATGGTGGTGGAACCGGTCGGAACCGGAACACGCTGAGCGGAGCCGATGAGCTTGCCGTTCAACTCAGGGATAACAAGGCCGATAGCCTTTGCAGCGCCGGTGCTGTTCGGAACGATGTTCGCAGCGCCTGCACGAGCACGACGAAGGTCACCCTTTCTGTGAGGACCGTCAAGGATCATCTGGTCACCGGTATATGCATGGATGGTGCTCATGATACCG
>JAFZPG010000016.1 GCA_017550425.1 Lachnospiraceae bacterium
TGAGGCTTTTCGCCATGCTGCCAAGGTAGGTGCGGTTGCCGGTGGTCAGGATCACGGCCTTCGCGCTTCCGGATACGATGTTGCTGCCCATGAAGCCGATGTTGTCGAGTTCCGTGATCTCGGTGCCTTCCGGGTCCGGCCCCGCGAACTTCTCGACGGGCTGGCTTTCGCCGGTCAGCTGGGACATATCGGTGAACAGGTCTTTCGTTTCGATGAAGCGCACATCGCCGGGGAGCATGTCGCCGGACGCGAGTTTCACGACGTCACCGGGAACGACTTCCTCGATGCTGACTTCCATGACGCTGCCGTTGCGGATCACGTCGATGCGGTTCGTGATCATGTTTTGCAGTTTCTGCGCAGCACTGTTGGACTTTTCTTCTTGTACGAATGAGATGATGCCGGACACTGCTACGACGAAGACCAGCATCAAAAACGTGGCCCAGTTCGGTTTCTCCGCGATGATGACATCGGTGACCAGGGTCACGCCTGCCACGATCAAAAGTACGATGTTGAACGGGTTGATGATGGCCTCGCGAACACGCTTAAACAGGCTGTTCGCATTGCCCGTATCGATGATGTTGCGGCCGTATTCCTCCAGACGGTCGCCGGCCTCGACCTGGTTCAGACCCTCCGGGTCCGTCCCCAGCCGCTGAAACAGTTCCTCGTCGGAGATCTTCGCGATCTCCGCCAGCTGCTGCTCGGTCGTTCTCTGCTTATCTATGGATTTCTCTGCCATCGGTTCTCCTTTCGAATTACATAGGAAAATGTATGGATATTATACTAAAGATAGGCGGGAAAATCAATCCGGAGCGCGGGGGTTCCTGCCCAGGGGAGCGCCCTCTCAGGCGAAATGCTAACGGAAAGCGAAAAAAAGAAACTTCTGTTAGCATCCGGAGCCGGGAAAGCGAGTGAAGGAAAGGCGAAATGCTAACAGAAAGCGAAAAAAGGAAGTTTCCGTTAGCACTCGGGGGCGGGAAAGCCTGCGAAAGCAAGGCGAAATGCTAACAGAAAGCGGAAAAAAGAAGTTTCCGTTAGCATCCGGGGCCGGGAAAGCCGGCGAAGGCGGAGCAAAATGCTAACGGAAAGCGGAAAAAAGAAGTTTCTGTTAGCATCCGGGGCCGGGAAAGCCGGTAAAGGCGGAGCAAAATGCTAACAGAAAGCGCAAAAAAGAAGCTTCTGTTAGCATTCGGGGCGTGAAAGGCCAGTGAAGGCATGCCAAAATGCTAACAGAAAGCGCAAAAAAGAAGTTTCCGTTAGCATTCGGGGCCGGGAAAGCCGGCGAAGTTGACGCCCGAAATCCGAAATGATATAATTGGCTGTGGCGTCGGCATAAAAGAACGCGGGAAGCGGAGGCCGGCGAAACGATAGGGCAGGTGTCGCAAGGACAGGAGTCGCAAGGACGAGTGTCTCAAGGCCCGACCCTGTTTCCCCCGGAGGTTTGCAAAAATGGCAGAGCAAAAGAAGGGCCTCACGAGTGCGGAGGTCGCCGAACTTCAGCAGAAGTACGGTAAGAATGAGTTTACAAAAGGAAAAAAGAAGAGTTTATTTCGGACCATACTGGAGCAGTTTTCCAGCCCGCTGATCTTGCTTCTGATCGTGGCGTCGGTGATCTCCTTCGTGACCGGTGAGGTCGTGGACGGCGCCATCATCATCTTCGTGGTCATCCTGAATGCCGTGATCGGCACGGTGCAGGAGGTCGGCGCCGAGAAATCGGTCGATAAACTGCGGCAGATGAGTGTTGCCACGGCGGTGGTCATTCGTGACGGCAAGACGCTGGAGATCCCGTCCACCGAGCTGGTGGTTGGCGACTATTGTATCCTGGAAGCCGGGCGCATCGTTCCGGCGGATCTGCAGCTGACGCAGACTGCGTCCCTGCAGATCAACGAGTCTGCATTGACCGGAGAGAGCATCGCGGCAGAAAAAGACGCAACGTTCGACAGCGATGACAAGACGCCGCTGGGCGACCGCAAAGACTGCGCGTTCATGTCGACGCTCATCGAGTACGGCCGGGGCGAGGGCGTGGTCACCGACATCGGCGATCACACCGAGATTGGCAAGATCTCCCAGATGCTCAATAAGATCACAAAAGATGAAACCCCGCTGCAGAAGAACCTGAATAAGATCAGCCTGGTGCTGGGCCTGGCCGGTATAGTCCTGTGCCTCCTCATGTTCTTCACCCAGCTGTTTTTGTATAAAGAAGATGTCATCCGGACCCTGATGATCTCCATCGCATTTGCCGTGGCAGTCATCCCCGAGGGCCTGGCGACCGTAGTCACCATCGTGCTGTCGCTCGGCATCAAAAAGATGTCGGAGCGCAACGCCATCGTGAAGCAGATCCACGCGGTGGAGACGTTGGGCGCGGTCAATGTCATTTGTTCCGATAAAACGGGTACGCTCACGCAGAACCGCATGACGGTGGTGAAATGGTTCTTCCGCAACACGACCATCGAGGCGGACCAGGCGAAATCGGACGACAAACTGTTTGAGATGCTGTTGCGCGGCTTCGTGGCCTGCAACGATGCGACTTATAATGTAAATGAAAAGAGCGGAACGGGAGACCCGACCGAGATCGCGTTTATCAAATTCGCTCTGGAAAATGAATATGATTGCGACCGCCTGCGCCGCAGCATGGCGCGAGTGGACGAGATCCCCTTCGACAGCGACCGTAAGATGATGACGGTGCTGGACGCGGCGCGGGATTTAGATGGCCGCGTGAAAGAGAGCATCTCCTTCACGAAGGGCGCGATCGACTCGATCATCGTCCGCTGCGACCGGATATTGACCGATGAAGGCGTGCGCAAGATCAACAACCAGGACATCGTGACCATATCCCGGACCGCCGAGTCCATGTCTTCGTCCGCACTGCGTGTGCTGGCGCTCGCGTATCGCGAGGGCGACGAGAAGCCGCAGGAGCACGACATGATCTTCGTGGGTCTGGGCGCCATGATCGATCCGCCGAAGGAAGGCGTGCGCGAGACTATAGACCAGTGCCACAATGCGGGCATCGAGGTGGCGATGATCACGGGCGACCACAAGATCACCGCGTTTGCCATCGCGCAGGCGCTGAACATCGCCACGGACATCTCCCAGTGCATCTCCGGCGCGGAGATCGACGAGATGGATCCCGAACTGTTTAAAGAGAATATCTTGAATTACCGCGTGTTTGCGCGCGTGTCGCCGCAGCATAAGGTGCAGATCGTGCAGGCGTTCCGCTCGCATGATAAGATCGTTTCGATGACCGGCGACGGCGTCAACGACGCGCCCTCGCTGAAGGCGGCCAATATCGGCGTTTCCATGGGTATCGGCGGCACGGAGGTCGCGAAGGATGCGGCCGAGATGATCCTCGTGGATGATAACTTCATCACGATCAAAAACGCTGTCATGGAGGGGCGCAACCTCTTCAATAATATCAAGAAGTCGATCATTTACCTGCTGCGCGCGAATTTCGGTGAGGTCGTGCTGATGGCATCGGCGATCTTCGCCGGCCTGTCGTCGCCCCTGACCACCATCCAGATCCTCTGGGTGAACCTGCTCACCGACACCGTGCCTTCGCTGGCGCTGGGTATGGATAAGAGCACGGACGAAGTCATGAACGAGCAGCCCCGCGACGTCAATAAGGGCCTGCTGAATAAAGGCGACTACCTGAGCATCCTGATCCAGGGCGCCATCTGCGGCCTGACCGCGCTGTTCGCCTTCCTGCTTCCGGCGCTGTACGACAACGGTTTGAATGGCTTCATCGGAGCCATCAAAGAGTCCGCGCAGGCGACCGAGGGCGCGGCTGCGGAACTGATCCGCGAATGCCGCACCTACTGTTTCTCGACCCTGGTCTTCAACGAACTGTTGATGGTCTATGTATGTAAGAACCTGCGGGCACGTCGCCTCCTCTCGAAAGAGATGTTCAATAACAAGATTTTGAACCTGTCCGTGATCATCGGATTTGCGCTTCAGATTTTGGTGCTCTTCGTGGCGCCGCTCCGCGATCTTTTGAAACTGTCTACGGTCGGCGTTAAGGATGTGTTCATCATGATCCTCATTGCCCTCGCAGGCATGCTTTTGAATTTCATGATCTCCGTCTGGAAAGCCAGACTGGAGAGCCGGTGATGCGGCGTTCCGACCAACTGAACGAAATATAGAACCGCAAAAGCGAACAAAACAGGCGAAAAGCCTGTTTTGTTCGCTTTTTTAATGTTGTTTCGGGCGGATACGTGGCTTCCGAGCGAACAAAAGGGCGAAAATTAGCGTTTTGTTCGCTTTTTACCGGAGATTGGTGGAATTGAGGAGCGCGAAAGGCGAACAAAAAGGGGAAATAAGCCTGTTTTGTTCGCTTTAAGCTTGAGTTAGTCAGAAGAACGCTATTACTCTTTTTTCCCAGAGGTCTTGACATGGCAGGACTACTGTGGTAGTATAGACTATAACGATAGTCCGGTGATTATTTGGAGGTACATCATGAAGCTATTTGACAGTGAAATGAAGATCATGGAGTTGGTCTGGGACCACGAACCCGTCAGCGCGAAGGAGCTGAGCCTTATCGCGAATGAGGAGATCGGTTGGAATAAAAACACCACCTACACCATGATAAAGAAAGCAATCGAAAAAGGGTACGTAAAACGCGAGGAGCCGGATTTCATCTGCACGTCGCTCATTTCCCGCGAGGAAGTGAGCAAAAGCGAGACGAAGGGTTTGATCGACCGGCTGTTCGGCGGCTCGAAGAAAGCGCTGTTCTCGGCGCTGCTCGAGGATGAGGAACTGACCGCCGAGGATCTGGCGGATCTGCGGGCAATGATCGAAAAGAGGTGACGCGGATGTTATCCGGAGTTTTTTACTGGCTGTTCAACATGAGCATCGTGGCGACCCTGACCGGGCTCGTCGTTCTGTTGTTGCGCCTGTGTAAAAAGATCCCCCGCCGCGTGATCGCCGTGCTCTGGGTCATCCCGTTCATCCGCATGTGGGTGCCTTTTGGCATCGGCGGACGCTACGGCCTGATGACCTTCCTCTCGAAGTTTACGACGAAAACGGTGACGGTCTATGAACTCAGTCCCAGGGTGGTGATAACACAGACGAACATAGCTCGAGTAGCCAGAACGTACGACCCGATCACCTATAAGGTCGACCTCGTGGGCGATGTTTTCGCGGTCGCATCGGTGGTTTGGGCGGTGATCGCCGCGAGCCTGTTCCTGACCTTAACGTTCCTGTATTTCTTCACGATGCGGGAACTTAAGAATTCAAAGCATCTTTATGACAATGTGTACGCGTCAAACCAGGTGACCTCGCCGGTCGTGTACGGCGTCTTCCGCCCGAAGATCGTCCTGCCGGCGTCGATGACGGACCACCCGGACCTGGAGTACATCCTGCGTCATGAGCGGACCCATGTCCGCCGCCGCGACAACCTCCGGCGCGTGCTCGCATTTGCCGCGGTAGCGTTGCACTGGTTCAACCCGTTTTCGTGGATCTTTTTGAAGTGCTTCCTGGCCGACCTGGAGATGGCCTGCGACGAGACCGTCCTGCAGAAATGCAACGAGAGCGAGAAGAAACAGTACGCCCTGGCCCTCGTTTCCGGCGCGGAGCACCGCACGGTCTTCGTCTCCGCCTTCGGCGGCGCGAAGATCCGCACGCGCATCGAGCATATTCTTTCCTATCGGAAAATGACTGCCGTCTCGGCGGTTGCATTTTCCGCGCTGATCGTAGCGATCGCGTACTTCTTGCTGACCAACGCATCTTGAGTAAAGAAAAGGACGAATGACTTATGAAACATAAATGGAAGCATACATTGGCCGCATCTATCGTAATACTGTTTGCAATACTTCCCGGATGCCGCAAGGGCGCGGAGGCGACGGGGGAGACGACGCCGGAAGGCCTCGAAAGCTCGGCAGATGTCATCGTGACAACGACCGCTGCGGAAGAATCGACCACAATGGAAGCGACAACTGTGGTAGAAGCGACGACTGTGGTAGAAACGACGACAGCGAAAGAATCTGAGACGACTGAGGTGGCCTCGACAACGCCCTCTGCAACGAATCCGACCACGGCGCCGGAGGACGATCGGTTTGATGCTTTCAAAGCGATCGCTCAGCAGGATGCATTTGCCGATGTCAAGGTGAGTGGGGACCGGTTGATAAAATGCGATATCGTCAAAGATGAAGCAACCGGAACCGAAAGATCCGGGATCCGGGTGATGGATAAATTCGGAAACGATATGTTTACCTTCACGCTGAATTCGGAAGGCTCGTTTGGGTTTAGCACCATTACGGAGGATGGCGGGCTCCTGGTTGTTGTGAACGGAGATGGTGGTGCAGATCATAAGATCATAAAAATAGAGAATGACGGAAGTAAACGATTTGAAACGTCGCTCAAGGAAGTTGCCCTCGACGCATTCGATTACTGCTATGAAGTAGATGAAAAGTACTATTTGTTCGGGACGCGTGCACGTGTTAACACAGGCATACAGGATGTGTATGCGTATGCGATCGAACGGGATGGAACGGTCCTCAAAACCGGAAAGATCGGCGGCGGGGATGACACCAAACTTATCTTCGCAAAACCAAGTGATGATGGTTTCCGCCTGTTGGTAGAGACCCGTTCGGGTACCGGTGATTTTAAGGAGATCAATTTCTGGGGTGATCTGATCCAAGCTTCTGTCAGCCTGGATAACGATTTGATTATCCAGAAAATGACAAAAGAAGAGCCGAAGGAAGCGACGAGCAAACCGATCGGGGAAAAGGCCGGAGAACCCGTATCTTGCAGTGATCCGTTGTTGCAGTCTTGTGGGCTTACGAATCCGACCCTGTTCATTGACTACGGGGATCTTTGCCTCATCCGCGGGAAGAGGGAGGTCGGAAGAATCTATCCCAAAGCGAATGACGAAGTGGTTTTGAAAACCGTATATGAGACGGTTTACACTGCCTATGATATGGATGGAAATGTAGTGTTCAATGAAGCCGTCGATCCGGCGATCGATCCTGCGCTGGAGTTGAGTGATCGATCTGCCCAATATGTACCCGGTGGCCTGCCCGCACGTGTTCATAATTCGGAGGCTTGGTATTGTAATCAGTTTAAGTCGGTGGGAGATCCTCCGTTCTCTATTCCGGCAGGAGCACAGTTTAATAAAAGAGAGTGGGAAGTCATTTACGACTGTAAAAATGTTTCCAGAGCGGATTATGATGCCGTGATCGCAGGACTAAAAGCAGATGGTTATCAATTGCATCAGGCGGATGGCGCGGATTATTTGTTCCGGAATGATTGTCTGATCTTTTTAAAATATTATGAAGAGGAAGGCGACGCAGGCTTCCGAACCTTTTGGTATCGGGGAAACCAGTTCGCACCTGAAAACGGCATATCCGGTGAAGAGGCTGCGGACTTGCTGATGACGGATTTAGTAAAAAATCAATCGTTTGGCTTCGTCCCGATCGATGTAACATCCGATGAGTTTTACGAGCGCACCGGAGGTCAGTTATTTATTATGCCCAATTTCTCTCGTGATGACTGGTATGAATGTGATCTGTATTATGTGAATGGGGGTTCTGTATATTGTTCTACTTTGGAGAGTATAGCCGTATATGATGTTGATGATGATGGAAAGGATGAAGTGCTGTATCTTTCCTATGGCCCGACCTATGGCTTCTATACAGTTACATTGTATTGCCTGACAGGTCAGGATTGTCTCAATACCACGTTCTTCGATTCGGGGTGGGCCTTTGATTCCGATGAAAACGGCAGACTCAACATAGGGGTTTTTTCATATCTCTATTTGGACATCAAAGAAGTAATGGGAAAAAAAACAGTCCTGGTATACCAGGAAGTTATCTACGAAACCAAGGACGGAGAAAAGACGGAGTATCTGCAAATCTAGTATGGCTGAGGCCCCGAACTGCATAAAAGTATAATGCGGATGCATTTTTTGAGGAGGATGAAACGTGAAACGAAAAAAAGCTAATATAGTTATGGCGGGCATCCTGGCTGTGGGGATGACATTGTCCGGATGCGGTAAGAATTCAGGACCGGCCGCAGAGACGACACCGGAAGGCTTCGAAAGTTCGGCAGATGCCGGCGAGACGACGACTGCGGTAGAAGAAGCGACCACAATGGAAGCGACAACTGTGGTAGAAGCGACGACTGTGGTAGAAGCGACGACTGTGGTAGAAACGACGACAGCGAAAGAATCTGAGACGACTGAGGTGGCTCCGACAACGCCCCCTGCAACGAACCCGGCGACGGAACAGGATCCATGGTACAGCGATCGTTTTCGGTCGTTGGGAGAACCTCCGTTTTCTATGCCGGAAGGAGCGAAACCGGATGAGAGCACGACGGAGGGCACATTTAAATGCTCAAATGTATCCAAAGAGGATTACGATGCTTTTCTTTTGGACTTAAAAGCAGACGGTTTTTTATGGATTCATTTAAACAGCATGGATTTTATGTTTCGGGATGATTGTATGATCTTTTCGGAATATTATCACGTGGGGACAGAAAACATCGGCACTTTCTCGTTTTATTGGTATCGGGAGAGTCCGTATGCACCGGAAAACGGTATGTCTCCTGAAGAGGCAGCAGAGTTGGTGATGCCGAACAGAGAAAAAAGCCCATCTGAGAGTATGCTCCATCCAATTGATGTTACGCCTGAGGGCTTTTATGAGCGTACCGGCGGGCAGCTGTTTGCCGTTCCGGAATTCACCGGATATACCTGGTGCAACAGCTTTCTGTATTATGTGAATGGTAGCAAAGCATTTAATTCCTCGAAGGAACGCGTGGCCATAGCTGATGTTAACGGTGATGGAAAGGATGAAGTTTTGCTTCTTTCTAACGGACCGACCAGTGGTGTTTATACGGTTTTATTGAAGTGTATTACGGAGCAGGAGTCCCTCGACACTATACTCGTCGGTATGGAGTATAACTTCCGTTATGATGAAGACGGAAGACTCTGTATAGGCAACGACAAGTATGTAGACATCAGCGAAGTGATCGGAGAAAAAAGAGTAAGGATAGACGATGGAGTAGTCAAAAAATACAATAACTGAGCTGGAAAAAGAAATAATAGTTTTAGCACAGTTGATAGCTCGGGCTTACAGCCCGAGCTCTTCTTACGCGCAAAAAGGAGAAAAACAAGGAAATGCGCGTAAGAAATCACTGTTCTGGTGGCTCTTCTTACGCGTAAAAAGGAGAAAACCAAGAGAATGCGCGTAAGAAATCGCGGTTTGGGTGGCTCTTCTTACGCGCAAAAAGGAGAAAAACAAGGAAATGCGCGTAAGAAATCGCGGTTTGGGTGGCTCTTCTTACGCGTAAAAATGAGAAAATCAAGATAATGCGCGTAAGAAATCGCCGTTCTGGGGGCTCTGCTTACGCGCAAAACGGAGAAAAACAAGAAAATGCGCGTAGGATATCGCTGTTCTGGTGGCTCTGCTTACGCGCGAAACGGTGAAAAACAAGAGAATGCGCGTAAGATATCTCGGTCTGGGTAGCTATCCCTACGCGCAAAAAGGTGAAAATGCGCGTAAAATGGATGGCAGTGAGAGACCAGAATCGGCATATGCTAACGGAAGGGGCGAAAATCAAGTTTCAGTTAGCCTGCGGGCCATGAAAAGACTGCAGTTATCCGGAAAAATGCTAACGCGAGAGACAAAAATCAAGTTTTAGACAATATGTAATGACCCCCGATTTGTAGTTTCGCGGATTTTCCTGTATACTATGAATCGTCAAAACCAAAGTGGTACAGGGTTACCGCATACAAATGGAGGTCATTAAATGTATTATAGCACAGTTTTTGTTGGAA
>JAFZPG010000017.1 GCA_017550425.1 Lachnospiraceae bacterium
GAATCCACGTATATCAGAGTGGCCAATGCCGGGAACTGATACCCTAAAGCTCTTTCACGGCGCCTTTGGATACAACAGAATAAGTTTGTGGTGATTATTGTCAATTTAGGTCTTGACAAAGGTCATTACATATCAGTTAGCATTGGCTTGAAAAAGTGTTCGGGTGGGCTTCAAAAAGAGAGGGGAGCACATTTTCCGATACATTTCCGAGCCCCGTTGTGGTATATTGATAGCAGGAAACCATAGGTGCGGGTAGTTCTCGCGCCTCACGGAGGGATCAGATGAATAGCGTTCGTTTATTGAAATATAGTACGACCAATACTTACCTCATCCAGGGGCGGGACGGGTTCCTGCTGGTGGATACCGGCTGGGCCGGGAAGTTGCCGGAGTTTTTCCGGGCGCTGGATGAGATGCATATCGTGGCGCAGGAGATCAGCTACGTGCTGCTGACGCACTTTCATCCCGACCATATTGGGATCGCGCAGGACATTGCGGAAACGGGAGCGCAGGTGCTGATCATGGATGTGCAGAAGGAGTTTGTGCACAGCAGTGACGCGATCTTTGCGAAGGAGCGCGGGAGCAGTTTCAAGCCGATCGATGAGAGCCGGGCGCGGGTGCTCACGTGCGCGGAGAGCCGCGCATTTTTGCGGGGCTTCGGGATCGAAGGTGAGATCCTGCACACACCGGGGCACAGCGACGACAGCATCTCGCTGTGGCTGGATCAGGGCGACCTGTTCGTCGGCGACCTGAACCCGCTGTATGAGTTGGAACTGCATCGCGGCACGCAGATCGGCGCGACCTGGGAAATGCTGCTTTCGAAGAACCCGAAGAAGGTGTACTATGGGCATGCGAACCCGGCAGTGTTACGGGAAGATACACTATCGGGTGCTCAGAAACATAACGAGCAGGCCGCAGATAAATCGAACGCTCATGGATTCAATTCGCAGAATAATAATCTGACGGACATGGGGGAAGCCGACACGCAAACTGCAAATAAATCAGATGTCCGGAAACTTGAAATGCTAACTGCAGGCAAGGTTGATCCGGCAAACCCTGAAAGCTCATCCCCGGATCCGCGTCTGTACACCCTCGTTGAAAAGATCATGAAATACATCGATAAGGGCATGGACCTGAAGAAGATCGCGAAGAAGACCGGGGCGGATCCGGTTTTCGTGGAGGATGTGACCCGGATGTACTTGACGCATACAAACGTGGGTGTGCAGGGGATCTTAGATCGAATCGAAATTAAGGGACGGTGACAGGAGGGATAGAGCTGAACCTACCTCATAAATAGTGTAGTGTCAGTGCTGAACTTCCTTCATAAAAGTGGATGAAGCAGTATCAGATGGAGTCGATTATGGCCATGGATTATACAAACTGTACATTATGTCCGCGGATGTGCGGCGTGGACCGTACGAAGACGGTGGGGACCTGCCGCCTGCCTGCAGAGCTCAGAATCGGCAGAGTGGGTCTGCACCCATGGGAAGAACCATGCATTTCCTATAAAAGTGGGGCTGGAACCGTGTTTTTCTCCGGCTGCAGCCTGCATTGTGTGTATTGCCAGAACCACGCGATCAGCAACGAGCTGCACGGGCGGCGCATCACGACGCAGAAACTGGCGGACGCGTTTCTGTCCCTGCAGGAGCAGGGCGCGGACAATATTGACCTGGTGACGCCGACACATTATGTGCCGGACATTTTGCGCGCCTTGGATCTGGTGCGGCATAAACTGACCATCCCGGTGGTCTACAACACCGGGGGCTATGAAAACGTCGAGACTCTTCAGGCTCTGGACGGATATGTGGACATTTATCTGCCGGATCTCAAGTATTACGAGAGCGAGACGGCGCTGCGCTACTCGCATGCGGCCGATTATTTCGAGAAAGCGTCAGCGGCTGTGATCGAGATGGCACGTCAGACGGGCGCGCCGACCTATAATGCGGAGGGCGGCCTCGTGCGGGGCACGGTGATCCGCCACCTGGTGCTGCCCGGTCACCGAAAGGAATCCATGCAGATCCTGGACTGGATCCGCGGGCATTTCGAACCGCCGCAGATCCTGATCAGTCTGATGAGCCAGTACACACCGCTGCCCAGCCTGCCCGAAGCATTTCCCGAACTGAACCGCAGGGTCACGAGCTTTGAATATAACAGCGTAGTCGATCACGCCGCGCAGCTCGGCCTGGAAGGCTTCATGCAGGAAAAAAGCTCAGCCCGGGATACATATATACCGGAGTTTTATAAAGAAGATTATAATTGACAAGATAGAACTATCATGCTAAAATCAATTATATCGTTGAAATGTCTGAAAAAATGTGCAGAGGGGGGTGAAACTGGGCAGTCAATTTGCACGTCACCGTTTCTCGATTAATATTAATTACAAGGAGAAACGAAATGAAAAAGAGAAAAGCGGCGTTACTGTTGTGCTTTGTCATGGCGTTGGGATGTTTGACAGGATGCTCAGACGCGAAACCGAATTACCAGGGAACAGGACGTTCCATTTCGGTTAATGGTTACAAGAGTCAAATGACAACGGTGAATGTGAGGTTTTATGATGAACTTAGTAATTCTATTGTAAAACTTCCAGACGGTGCGTATGCGTTACCCAGTGGGTTGAATACATGCACACCGACTTTGATAGATGCTTCTGATACGCCCCGTGTCTTCAGAGTCAATACTCCATTGAGTGATCTGCCTAGTTGTTTCCAAGTTGTTCTCAGAGGGGCTGATAGTGACAGAAAGCTTTATGATTTATATTACAAAAATTGAAGCCGGATCCATGATTCTTTCAATATAGTTATATAAATATTATATTTTTATAGAGATGCCCTGATGGAAAAGCATCGGGGCATCAGTAATTGTAAGGAGACTGATGAAGAAGATAATCATAGCGATAGCGGGTGGTATTGCCGCGCTACTCCTGCTACTTGTTTTTGTTTTTACTCAGACCGGAAAAAACGGCATGAAACCAGGAAGATATAATATCGTTGGTAACGATAAGTACCCAGATGCATATCTTGAAGTGACGGACTCAACACTCCAGTTTTTTAATTTGGATTTGAATGAGTATTATCAGGCAGATCAAATGAGGGAGTATCGAATGGTTTTGGAAAATGACCCAGGGTGGTATGGAATCGTATCAGATGAAGAGTTAACAGAATTAACAGATTTAAATGCGGTATACGTAGAGCGGGCATTCAACTATTCGAATTGTGCTATAACAAAAGTCGGTACGAATGTGTATAGGTATTTTACGTATTATCACGACAATTTTCTGGGGTTTGGGACTCGATACAATACTAAGACTAGAGAAATAGAGATAAAAAGAGGCGATGTGGTTCTCGTTTTTAAAAAGGAATAAAAGATTGGTTTATGATTTATTTGCATGGTCAGGGTGAGGGCGGCAAGAACGCTGACATTTATGAAAAATGATAAAAGTGGTTAAAACCACTGGACTGCTCCGCCTCCACTGTGGGACGGGGCAGTTGGAGAGATTATGAGAACAAAAAAACCATTAATCGTTATTGCGATTTGCGTTAGCCTATTATTGGGACTATTTATCGTGTATATTCTTACGAGGCCCCAAAATGACAGGATTCCGATTGGAAAATACAGGATCAAAGATAACATAAAATACCCAGATGCATACATAGAGGTTACTGAACATACGATCCAGTACTTTAATATTGATTTAAATGAATACTACCAGGAGATGCAAATGCACAGTTATCGTCGTGTGGTTGATAATGATCCTGAGTATTATGGAGTTATAACAGACGAGCAACTGAAGAAACTTACAGACCTTAATACTGTATATGTGGATCAGCCATTTGATTATTCGGAAGTTGAAGCAATAAAAACGGGAACTAATACTTATACATACAGGATGACATACCATGATAATTTTCTCGGCGTCGGACTTCGCTATTATACGAACACACACCGGCTGGAAGCAAGGCGTAACGAAGTAATACTTGTGTTTGAAAAGGAACAATAAAAAGACTCTATGATTACATGTGACAAATTAAGCCGAAAATTCAAAGATGCTTCAGGTGAACTATGGGCGGTACGAGATGTTTCACTGATGATTTCGGACGGAACATTTTTGAGCGTTGTCGGGCGATCGGGCAGTGGAAAATCTACGTTGTTGAAGATGCTGGGTGGCTTGCTATCCCCGACGGAAGGCGAAGTCCGAATTGGAGAAACATCGATCTACGATATGACGGAAGATGAAAGAGCCGACTATCGTTGCCATACGATCGGCTTTATATTTCAGGATTTCTTTCTGGAAGAATTGTACACGGTTTATCAGAACCTTGAGATCGTTTTGATGATAGCGAAGGTTCCGGATGCGGAGCGAAAAGCGCGGATCGAACGGGCACTGGAACAGGTTGGGATGCTGCATAAGAAAGACTCTAAGGTCCGGGTATTATCCGGTGGGGAGAAACAGCGGGTTTGCATAGCCAGGGCCATTGTGAATGAACCGCAGATCCTGTTTGCCGATGAGCCTTGCGGAAACCTGGACTATGAAAACGGGCAGGCGATCATGAAACTCCTTCGTGAACAGTGCGATCACGGAAAGACAGTGATCCTGATCACGCATAATCGTGAAGATGCTATGGCGACGGATCGAATCGTGACGTTGCAGGATGGAAGAATAGAGAGTGATGAAGACCAGAGACATTCTTAGGCTGATAACGAACGAAGCAAAATATGGAAAAACAGAGTGGCTCCTCTCGTTTATGATGCAGACATTGCTGATGGTCTGTGTCTTGGTTTCTGTACTCTTTTTTTCCAGACTCGGTCATACGGGAGATGTTTTGTTGCATGCGGCGCTGGATCGCGATGCGTTTTCATTTCGTTTATCCGGTTATACGCAGAGCGATCTGGATGAGCTGACGGAGATGGGCTTTACCAATGTGCGGTTTGATGAATATCAAGAACCGACAGGTTATTTGAAAGATCTCACACATATCTGGTGGTATAAGTTCAGAGCGGTTACACAGGGAAAAGATATCTGGAATCAAGAGATCGATGGGTATCTGATGATCATTTTGTTTTGCCGTATCATATTTGCCGTGGTTGGCATCCTCCTTTGGATCATTATGCTCAATTCGGTCTCTAATTCGTTCCAGATGAAACTGACGGAACGTGAACGCTTTATTCAGATGCTCCATCGTCTCGGAGGCACCCGAAAAACGATTTTTGCTGTTTATTTCATTTTTTTTGTGGCGCGAGCACTGCTTGTATTTTTTGTTGCTGCATTATCCCTGGGAATGATCATGCATTTTCTTAATGGTTACATGGAGAGGGTTATGTATTTGAAGGTCGATTTCCCGGTTTTTCCGGTTTTGATGCTTCTGGTTTTGCTTTTTATCCACTTGGCGCTGATGCGACTCGTAATGCGTAAGGCATGGAGGGAAAGTAATGAAGCGATCTGATCGATTGAAAACAGCTATGCAGAACCTCCGAGCCGGGAAGAGAAGCGTGATCCGAATGGTGATCGGTATAACCATCGTTATTTTTTTTATTCTGTCTTACATCCTTGTGCTTCAGGTTTTTGAAAACTATCAAACGTCTACCGAAGAGAAAATGAAGAGTTTATGCTATCGCTTTCTGGATATCGAGGAAGGAACTTCACTGGATGTATTGGCCGAACGGGTACAAGAAGGTTTGGAACGTATCCAATATCCTTCGGGTGTGATGCCTACGGTGTTGGTCAGCATCCAACCTGTAGGTTGTCATGAGGCCCAGGGGAGCATTGCAGATCCGAAAGAGATGGATTACCTACAATATGTGATGTCTTTACTTCGCCGGGGAGCAGTTTATACGGCGGGCAATGTGCAACTGGATTTGGGCGATATCACCTATGAGGCGAAGAATTATACGCACTGGAACCGTCCGCGATATAAGGATCTGATGTCGGATAGTTCATTGTTTCGCATCGGTTTATACGATCCGCGATACAATCTACTGCCAGAGAGGATATTTGATGGCGCCGAAGAAGCGTTGCTGGCCGGAAGTCTTCCGGAATCCCCAGGGGAACTTCTTGTGGATGAATATCTTCTGACGGTTTATAACGTGGAAATGGTGCCCCAGGAGCTGGTAGGAAAAACGATCACGATCTATAACAAAGCAGAGGGCAAGGCGGTGCTTCGCGAGTATCGTGTCAGTGGGGTTTTAAAGAATGAAGTATGGGATAGACGCGAAAGCGACGATACTTATGATCTGCATTCGGAGCATATTTGCGCATATTTGCGTGAAGAGGATGCGGCCGGGTTTGAGGTATCGAGCGGTTCGCTGAGATATTATTATCCGACATATGGAGCACTGACGAAAAATATAGACAACATCGGAGCGCTTATGATGAACCAGGTGGAATGGACGGAACTGGATGCGAGTACGGGTATGTTGTCGGATGTGACATTGGAAGTTGCCTCCTATCATTGGGTGTTGTCACAAGCGGGTCGCTTCTTATGCATCTTGGGAGGAGTTGCGATAATGGCGGCGATAGGGTCCGCGGGATATTTGCTGTATTTCTATCGCGGCCGTAGCAGGAAGTTTTATACGATGCTGGACTCCATCGGAATGCGACGTAAAGATCGCATGCGCATCTGCCGGTCGGAGATCCTATTGATCATGGGGATCAGCACGGTGATGGCAATCTACCTTCTTTTGATGTTTTGGTTTATCTTCCGATATGTGATCCACAACGCGATGCATTTCACACCAGCGTTTCCGATGCTGCCGCTTTTGCTAACGCTGATAATGATTTGGTCGGGGATTTTGCTGCTTTCTGCACCATTCTCACGCTTCAGGCCTGTTGAGCTTTCGGGACAGTGAATAGGACCCTGCAAACCGTAAATAGGACTTGAAAAATCGCCTCGTTTCATGGTATAATTTAACAAATACATCGTGCGAAGGAGGTATTATAAATGGGTTTATTTTCTAAACTGTTTGGCGCCAAGGTCGAGAAGGACGCCATGGATGCTTTGAAGACGTTTACACAGGCGGCTGTGGATGCGCAGAAAACGCAGAATACACAGAACACACCGAGTGCACAGAGTGCTCCGAGTGTGAATTCCGCACCTGCTGCGGCGCAGGCTTATGACGACGAAGAGGATGGCCCTTCGGGCTTTTCCTGGGGTCCGAAAATGCCTGCCGAGGAGAATCAGTACAATTTCTCCGGCACGTTCGAGCAGTATTTCGACAGCATTTTCCTGAAGGAGTACCCGCAGTACCGCGTTGAGAAGGAGAAGGTGGGCATGACCCTCGTTTACACATTCTACAACGGCGACTGCAAGGCACTGGTAGTGGAGATCCTCTCCAGAACGTCCGGCGCGCAGAAGCGTCGCAACGACTGCCGCAAGAACGGGGTTGCATACCTTCGTTACTACCACAACTACCATGGTTGGTGGAATGTAAAGCAGTACGTGATCCAGCGTACCAACAAAGCACTCGGCATTTGATCGCAGGGTGTCGCTAAAACAGTTAAAACCGGAATAAGAACGCTTAGCGCCCGCGGTGGGTCCGGCGTGGATGCAGAGTATGATTTCGCGGGCAATCCATCCACGTACGATCCGGTAGAATTCAGGAATTTTCCTGAATTTAACGATTTCTTAATTCCGTTTATCGTAGAGGCTCCGCATGGTCGGAGCCTTTACATCTTTTAAGGAAGGACAGCGCTATATGTCGATCATGGACAGGCTCTCGCAGAAGGAAAGCTGGGAGCTCTTTTATGAATATAAAACGTCGCTCGTCTGCGTGAAGTTCTTTCGGGAGCAGCTGCGGGAGTTCATTGACCGCGAAGAATACCTCCCCGTGACGGAGAGGATCATGCGTGGCGAGGCGTGGCCCCTGCCGAAGAAGACGGTCATCAGCAAGATGAGCACGCAAAAAAAGCGGACGGTGTACACCTATCCGCCGGCGGAGAACATGGTTCTGAAGCTGCTCACCTACCTGTTGCTTCGGGAGTACGACGACTGCTTCGCGCCGGGACTGTTTTCGTTCCGCCCGGGGCACAGCGCGAAGGACGCCATCCGCTACCTGATGCGGGAGGATCTGTCGCAGATGTACTCCTATAAGGTCGATGTGAGTAATTATTTCAATTCGATCCCGGTGGACCGGATGCTCGCGCGGCTCCGGCAGATCGCGGGTCGGGATCCGCAGCTCTGCGCGTTTGTGGAGGGCCTGCTGACCGAGCCGGACGTTCTGACCGAGGACGGCTCGCACATCACGGAGCAGAAGGGCATCATGGCGGGCACGCCGATCGCGGCCTTTCTGGCCAATGTATATCTGATGGATCTGGATGCGCGGTTTTTCGAGGCGGGCATCCTGTACGCGCGCTATTCGGACGATATCATCGTGTTCGCAAAGACGCGGGAGGAGGTCGAGGCGCACGCCGAGACGATCCGCCGCATCCTGGGCGAGTACGGCCTCGGGGTGAACCCAAAGAAGGAAAGCTTCCAAAACCCGGAGGACGGCTTTACGTTCCTGGGCTTCCACGTATGCGGAGAGGAGATCGACATTGCCCCCGCTTCTGTGGAGAAATTGAAGGTGAAGATGCGACGCAAGACACGCGCCCTGCAGCGCTGGAGCCGCCGCAACGAGATCGAAGGACGATCCGCCGCGAAGGCATTCATCCGCATCTTCAACCGCAAGCTGATGGAGAGTTCCATGGATAACGACCTTACCTGGAGTTTCTGGTATTTCTCCGTGCTGACCACGACGAAGAGCCTGCAGGAGATCGACCGCTACGCTCAGGATTGCATCCGATATCTGATCACCGGGAAGCGGACGAAGGCACGTTTTAACGCGCGATATGAGCAGCTGAAAGAGCTCGGGTATAAAAGCCTCGTGCACGCATTCTACGAGGGGCGCGGCGAATAAGGCTCGCGGGATTGCATGTTTACTCATTTCATGGTAAGATGGTACAGGCGTATAAAGACGCCGCTTGTGAAATGTAATATGAAAGGATATTTCGAACGATGGACGTTGTATGTTTGGACATGGAGGGCGTATTAGTCCCCGAGATTTGGATCGCATTTTCCGAGGAATCCGGTATTCCGGAATTGAAGAGAACTACGCGGGATGAGCCCGATTATGATAAGTTGATGCGCTGGAGGATCGGCGTTTTGAAGGAGCACGGCCTGGGCCTGAAGGAGATCCAGGACACGATCTCCCGGATCGATCCGCTGCCGGGAGCGAAGGAGTTCCTCGACGCTCTGCGTGCAGAGGCACAGGTCATCATCATCAGTGATACATTTACCCAGTTTGCGATGCCGCTCATGAAGAAACTCGGATATCCGACTCTGTTCTGCAACACGCTGGAAGTAGCGGAGGACGGGGAGATCACCGGTTTCAAGATGCGCTGTCAGCAGTCGAAACTGACCACCGTTCGCGCCCTGCAGTCCATGGGCTTTGACACGATCGCGGCCGGCGACAGTTTCAACGACCTGGCCATGATCCGCGCGAGCCGCGCAGGCTTTTTGTTCCGCACCACGGAGCAGATCAAAAAGGATAATCCGGATCTTCAGGCTTTTGAGGAGTTCGATGATTTCCTCGCAGCGATAAAGGCAGAACTTCGGTAAAAAACAGAGATAAGACTGAGAGGTTATCCTCGGAATTTATAAAGGAAGCGTCTGCGTGCTTCTGCACGCGGACGCCTTTTTACGTGGAAAAGACTTCTCGCACAGGATTGACGCGAGCGCTCCGGAAGTGGTATACTGATCTTATCAGACAGTTGTGTCTATGCGCGTATATAAAATTATTGGATTGGAGGATGATAGTATGTCGAAGAATTGTCCTAAATGTGGTTCGTCTATTCCTGACCATGCGAGTTTTTGTACGGTTTGCGGGGCGCAGATCCCCGCGCAGCCGATCCCTGCACCTCAGATTCCTGCGCAGCCGACGCCGGCGCCGCAGATGCAACCGCAGCCGGTTTTGCCGGAAGTCTCGGTCGGATATATCTCGTCGACGGGAGCCACAGGTTTTATCGATCCGTCGGAGAGGGCGGTATGTTCTCTGAAGAATGGGTATGGTCTGAATTGGATCTCCGGTGAAGGGTGGAAGTCCGAGGATTCCGTTATTACTGACAAACGTTTGTATTACTATGGAGATCAGGGCATAATCAGTAAGGTCAAGACGGAAGAGATCGTTGACCTGGAAGATATTACCGGAGTTTCGATCACATATATGCGGCCCTGGATCTTCATTATCATGGCTATTTTGCTCACCGGCGCGGGGTTCGTTTGTATCAATACGATGGTGGGCATAATCTTCCTTCTGTCTGCGGTCTTATTTGTGCTGCTGTTCGCTATCCTGAGTAAGTCTTTCCTGAGGATCGATTATGCCGGTGGTTCTATCCGCTTCAGCGTGAAGAAGTATGGCCTGAATAATGTTCGCGTGTTCCAGCATTGCATTTTTGAACAGAAAAGCAAATTAAAACCGTTCCGCGGTGGCACTTTGAAATAAGCGCATGCATATTGACACCGTCCTGCTCTGATGATAGAATATGAACAGGAAAATGAAATGGCAGCACGGACCCGGCCGGGAGGAACGCAGTGGTTCGAAATGCATAGGTAGTATTAAGGGAGGAACGTTCATATGAGTGATAATACTGAACAGGAGAAAACAAATAAAGAAGCTGATCCTAAGATCAAGGAACTCTATTTGATCGAGGTAGAGTCAAAGGGCATTCGCATAGCCAGTATCGTGAGCATTATCCTTGCGATCATTTTGTTCGTTCTGGAGATCATTCTTCAGGGCAAGCAGAATTTCGGAATGTATTCGATGGTCGGTTGCTTCTGTACCGTAAGTTTTTGCTACTACGGTTTTCGCACGAAGCGCACACCGTATTCTTTGACCGGACTGATTTGGGGAGCACTTACCGTTTTCTTCATCGTGTTGTATATTCTTGACATGGTGGATCACGGCGGAACGCTGTAAGTTTCGGACTGACAGTCAGACACAGATGAGTTTATAAACTACGTCCGGACGGAGACCGGTGAAGGCTTCCGCCCGGGCGTCGTGTTTTTGAAAGAGAGGGGTTTATTTGGAGATCGGGGAAATGATGACCTTGGAAGCGGACGGTTTGAAGATCGTTTTGCAATGTGTGGACGGCGAAACGTTTAGGAAGACATTTGCCGAAAAACGGGCAGGGATGAAGCGAGGCCGCTTCCTGTCGCCGCCCGAGGACAATGATTATGATCAGCAGGAGAACTACCTGACCGACGACGGGAATGCGGGCTTTTCGATCACGCAGGACGGCTGGCTGGTGTCGCTGTTTTCGGTGCTTCCGGGGCGTGGATTTGTCAAATGCGTCGCGCCGATCTTGCGGGAGCGGGTCGTGCGCCTGGGGTGTATCTGCACGCGGGAGCCGGGACGGGATGCGCGGGAGCCTCTAGTCGAGACCTACCGGAGGGATCTCGGCTTTTACGTGGCGGCGCGGACGCTGGACGACCACGCGGTCATGGGAGAGTATTACGGCGAGGAGTTTATAACCCGTTTTATGAAGGACTTCGGGACGCCGTACCACGTGTTTATGACGCGCAAAGAACCGCCGGCGCCTGCACCGACATTTGATGATTTTTCCGAGGCGGAAGCGTACGTTTTGTCGCTGTAACGGGGCGGCGGCCGCGTTGACAAGGCCGGGCTTTCGTGCTAGAATAACGGGCGTATCAAAAGGCTGCCGACGGCAGCGAAAAGAGGCATTACTATGGCAGAAGAAAAAGTAAAACAGGTGATTTCGACGAAATCATTGACACTCATTGGATTGATGACCGCGGTGTGCTGCGTGCTGGGACCCATCTCGGTCCCGATCGGCGCGGTTCCGGTGTCGCTCGGCGTGCTGGCCATCCTGCTGACCGTATACGTGCTGGGCACGTTTAAGGGTACGGTGGCGACGTTGGTCTATATTTTGCTCGGTACCGTCGGGCTTCCCGTGTTTACGGGATATCAGGGCGGCCTGCAGAAGGTTTCCGGCCCGACCGGCGGCTATATCATCGGCTACATCTTTTTGGCAATGATCGCGGGTGCGTTCATTGACCGCTTCTCGTACAAAAAGTGTTATATGCATGTGGTCGGTATGGTTCTGGGTCTGGCGGTCTGCTACCTGTTCGGCACGATCTGGTTTATGTTTGTGACAAAGATGAATTTTCTCGCGGCCCTCGGCGTGTGCGTCGCTCCCTTCCTTTTGTTTGACGCGCTGAAGATCGCGTTCTGTTTTACGATGGGTATCGGAATAAGAAAAGCGCTGACGGCAGCGCACCTGGTAAATTACTATGATAATACGAAGAGCAATTGAAACGGACATTTCCCGCATCCTGGAACTGCTGGTCCAGGTGAATAATGTGCATCAGGTCCGGAGGCCGGACCTGTTTTTGGCGGATAAAACGAAATACAATGCGGAGCAGCTCAGTGAGATCCTGAAGTCGGAAGAGACGCCGGTCTTCGTGGCGGAGGATGACGCCGGAATCGTGCAGGGCTACGGCTTCTGCGTGTTCCAACCGCACATCGGGAATAACAACCAGCCGGACCACATAACGCTTTATATTGACGATATTTGCGTGGATGAGACGGCCCGCGGGCAGCACATCGGCCGCGCGATCTATGAATACATCGCGGATTTCGCACGCAAAAGCGGTTGCTACAACATCACGCTGAACGTGTGGGAGGGCAATGATGCGGCGCGCGCGTTTTACGAGAGCCTCGGCATGGGCGTGCAGAAGACGGGGATGGAGATGATACTATGAAACTATACATCATTCGCCACGGACAGACGCAGTACAACCTGCTCGGACGGCTGCAGGGACGGTTGGATATCCCGCTGAACGAGAATGGGCGTGCGCTGGCGCATGTGGCCGGGCAGGGCCTGAAGGATGTGCGCTTTGATGTGGTGATCTCGAGTCCGCTCGTGCGCGCGACGGAGACGGCGCAGATCGTGCTGTCAGAGAATACGGCGACCGATCGGGAGATCGAGATCCAGATCGAACCCGCGATCCAGGAGATCAATTTCGGAGTTTGGGAAGGCCTGATCTGTAAAGGTGAGGACTGCGAGGTTCCGAAAGAGGAATTCGGCCTGTTTATCCATGATACGTTTCGGTTCGTACCGCCGGAGGGCGGCGAGACGGCACGCGCGGTCTGCGAGCGTACGGGCGCTTTCCTTAAGAAACTGATGGCGCGCGAGGAACTGCGGGATTCGAACGTTCTGCTTTCGACGCATGGCTGCGCGACCCGCGCTCTTTTGAACTCCGTTTATCAGGATCCGACGGATTTCTGGCACGGCAAGGTGCCGCCGAACTGCTCGGTCAATGTTGTCGAAGTCACGGACGGACGTGCCTTTTTGGTCGCTCCGGATGTGGTTCCGGGGCAGCCGGTAGAGGATATCTACGCGCGCACGCGTATGTTAATAGGTACGGACGGACTCTTTCGCCTTCGGGATGCGAGGGTGGCGGTGTTCGGCCTGGGAGGCGTCGGCGGCTATGCTGTGGAAGCTTTGGCGCGCGCGGGCGTGGGTACGCTGCATCTGGTCGACCATGACACGGTGAGCGCGACGAACCTGAACCGCCAGATATTGGCCACGATGGACCGCATCGGGACGCCGAAGACCGAGGCGGCGCGTGAGAGAGTAAAGCAGATCTCCCCGGATGTGTGCGTGTATACCTATGAGAAATTCTTCCTGCCGGAGACGGAGGGGGATTTTCCGTTCGATCAGTTTGACTATATCGTTGATGCGATCGACACGGTGA
>JAFZPG010000018.1 GCA_017550425.1 Lachnospiraceae bacterium
CCAGACCATGGGCCGCCCTCCCGGCAATATATTTGGCGGAAACGCGAAGAATTATTGCTTTTCGTAGGTGTGAAGCCTCCTCAATCCTGCCGCCTGGCAATAAATCAGGCGCGAAAGCCAAGAATTATTGCTTGTCGGAGGGATGGAAACTTCATTAATCTCGAAATGCTAACAGAAACGCTCAAATCGGGGGATCTGTTAGCAGCGAAGCAAACAAAAGCAAGAGAAAGTCAGCCGAAATGGCCGGCCTGCTGATCTGGAAAAACACCCTTCAATAACAAGATGATGGATATCACGCATGATTCAAACACAATCCCTTGACCTGGGGGGCGGATTCGGTTATAATGTTAGATGGGTTTTCAGGGGCTTCCGTTAGGAGGCTTCGTGCAGAACCGTGTGAAGAAAGATAATGCGAGGGAGGCAACATGGCAAACAACGAATACAATGCCAGCAGTATATCGGTCTTAGAGGGACTGGAAGCGGTCCGCGTACGTCCGGGTATGTACATCGGAAGTGTTTCCACATCCGGCCTGAACCATCTGATCTACGAGATCGTGGACAATGCCGTCGATGAGCATCTGGCCGGCGTTTGCACCGAGATCACCGTACGTTTGGAAGAGGATAACTCCGTAACGGTTACGGATAACGGCCGCGGTATTCCCGTGGATATGCATGAAAAAGGAGTTCCGGCGGAGCGCCTGGTCTTCACGACCCTGCATGCCGGCGGAAAGTTTGACAATAAAGCGTACGCGACCAGCGGCGGTCTGCACGGTGTAGGTTCCTCCGTCGTAAACGCCCTGTCCGAATATCTCGAAGTCAAAGTCATGACCGGCGGCTTCATCCACTATGATTCATATGCGCGCGGCGTGCCGACCGTCGACCTCGAGGACGGCAAACTGCCTATCATCGGAAAGACGAAACTCACGGGCACCAGCATCAACTTCCTGCCCGACGAAGAGATCTTCGAGAAGATCAAATACAAC
The DNA here is from genome assembly GCA_017550425.1 of Lachnospiraceae bacterium. GTDB lineage: Bacteria > Bacillota > Clostridia > Lachnospirales > Lachnospiraceae > UBA1201. The sequence continues at coordinate 984 of JAFZPG010000018.1, forward strand.
GTGACGGCCATCAAAAGCCGCCTGCATGAGACTGCGTACCTGAACCCCGGCCTGCGCCTCGTCTTCATTAACGAGCATAAAGGCGAGAAGGAAGAAGTCGTTTTCCATGAGACTGAGGGTATCTGTGCTTACGTAAAAGAACTGAATAAAGGCAAAGAGGCCGTGACCGACGTCATTTCCCTCAAAGGCACGAGCGACCGCATCGAGGTCGACATCGCCTTCCAGTTTGTCAATACATTTGAGGAAAAGACCCTCGGCTACTGCAACAACATCTATAACTCCGACGGCGGTACGCACCTGACCGGTTTTCGCACCAAATTCACCCAGGTGCTGAACAACTATGCGCGCCAGCTCGGGATACTGAAAGATAAAGATATCAATTTCACGGGTCCGGATACGAGGTGCGGTCTGACCGCGATCGTTGCGATCAAACACCCCGACCCGCTGTTCGAAGGCCAGACGAAGACGAAACTCGGCAGCGCCGACGCGACGAAGGCCGTGGCAGCGGTGACCGGAGAGCAGCTGACCATCTACTGCGACCGCAACCTGGAGGCTCTGAAGGCCATGATCTCCTGCGCAGAGAAATCTGCGAAGATCCGTAAGGCTGAAGAGAAGGCGAAATCCAACCTCCTCGGTAAGACCAAATACTCTTTCGACGGCAACGGAAAACTCGCCAACTGTGAGAGCCGCGATGCCTCCAAATGCGAGATCTTCATCGTCGAGGGTGACTCCGCAGGCGGCTCCGCAAAAACCGCGCGCGACCGCAAATACCAGGCCATCATGCCCATCCGCGGTAAGATCCTCAACGTCGAGAAGGCGACCATCGATAAGGTTCTGGCCAATGCGGAGATCCGCTCGCTGGTACAGGCTTTCGGCTGCGGTTTTTCGGAAGGCTACGGCAACGACTTCGACATCTCGAAGCTTCGCTACGACAAGATCGTCATCATGGCCGATGCCGACGTCGACGGCGCGCACATCAGCACGCTGTTGCTCACCTTTTTCTACCGCTTCATGCCCGAATTGATCAGCGAAGGCCATGTCTACATCGCCATGCCGCCGCTGTATAAGGCGATCCCCTCGCGCGGCCCGCAGGAGTACCTCTACGACGACGTCGCACTCGAAAAATACAAAAAGACCCACAAATCATTTACCCTGCAGCGCTATAAGGGCCTGGGCGAAATGGATGCCCAGCAGCTCTGGGAGACCACCCTGGATCCCGAGCACCGCAACATGAAGCGCGTTAAGATCGAGGATGCCCGCCTGGCGAACGAAGTCACCGAGATCCTCATGGGCAATGATGTCGAGCCCCGCCGCGACTTCATCTACGAGCACGCAAAAGAAGCTGAGTTGGATATTTAAGAGCGCATCGGAACGTCGGGGAACCGAAGATCCGTGAAGCAGTCTGAGAAAACAGAATGCTTGCAGAGAAAAACTCAGATCTTGAATAAGAGTAGGATCTGAGCAGAGATGCGATCAACGTAAGGAGAAAACCATGCCGGAAAATATTATAACCACAGAATATTCTGCGGAAATGCAGCAATCCTATATCAACTACTCCATGTCCGTCATCACCTCACGTGCGGTGCCGGATGTGCGGGACGGCCTGAAGCCGGTGCAGCGCCGCGTGCTCTACGCGATGAACGAACTAGGCTTAAACAGCGACAAACCGCACCGTAAATCCGCGCGTATCGTCGGCGATACCATGGGTAAATATCACCCCCACGGCGACAGTTCCATCTACGACGCCCTGGTCGTTCTGTCCCAGGACTTCAAAAAGGGCATGGCGCTGGTCGACGGCCATGGAAACTTCGGCTCCATCGAGGGTGACGGCGCGGCGGCCATGCGATATACCGAGGCCCGCCTGAAGAAATTTACCCAGGAAGTCTACCTGGCCGACCTGGATAAAAACGTCATCGACTTCGTGCCGAACTTCGACGAGACGGAGAAAGAGCCGTCCGTGCTTCCGGTCCGTATTCCCAACCTTTTGGTCAATGGTTCCGAAGGCATCGCAGTCGGTATGGCAACGTCCATTCCGACACACAACCTCGGCGAAGTCATCGACGCCATGAAGTACCTGATGGACTATCCGCATGCATCGACGAAGGAATTGCTGAACCTGATGCCCGGTCCGGATTTCCCGACCGGCGGCTACGTAACGAATAAAAGCGAACTTCTCGAGATCTACGAGACCGGCCGCGGTAAGATCAAACTCCGCGGTAAGGCTCAGCTCGTGCCCGCAAAGCGTAAGGCGGACCGCGACCACATCGAGATCACCGAGATCCCCTATACCATGATCGGCGCCAACATCGGTAAGTTCCTGTCCGACGTCATGGCCCTCGTGGAAGCGAAAAAACTGCCCGACATCACCGACATTTCCAACATGTCCTCGAAGGAAGGCATCAAGATCGTTCTGGAACTGAAGAAAGGCGCGGATGGCGAGAAGACGCTGCAGGGCCTGTATAAGAAGACAAAACTGGAGGATACCTTCGGGGTCAATATGCTGGCTATCGCGAACGGTAAGCCGCTGACGCTGTCCCTGCGCGAGATCCTGCAGTACAACATCGACTTCCAGATCGATATCAATACAAGAAAATACACCACGCTTCTTAAGAAGGAAGAAGAGAAGAAAGAGATCCAGGAAGGTCTCATCCGCGCGGTGGACATCATTGACCTGATCATCGAGATCATCCGCGGCAGTAAAGATATCAAGATGGCAAAAGGCTGCCTGGTGAACGGCGACATCACCGGCATCAAGTTCAAATCGACTAAAAGCAAAGCGGAAGCGCAGAAACTGAATTTCACCGACGCCCAGGCGACGGCGATCCTCGAACTGCGGCTTTCCAAACTCATCGGCCTCGAGATCCTGGCCCTGCAGGAAGACTACAAAGACACCCTCGCGAAGATCAAAAAATACACGGGCATCCTGAAGAGCCGCAAGACCATGATGGACACTATCAAAGAGGATCTGGACCGCATCAAGAAGTACTACAGCCTGAAGCGCCGCACGCGCATCGAGGATATCGAAGAGGCAGTCTTCGAGGAGGCGCCCATCGTCGAGACACCGGTGGTGTTCGCGATGAACCGCTTCGGCTATGCGAAGACGCTCGACGTTTCCGTATATCAGAAGAACGAGGAGACCGTGCTCGCGGATCATAAGGTGGTCTTCACTTGCATGAACACGTCGAAGGTCGGCCTGTTCACTGCGGAAGGCACGCTCCACCAGCTGAAGGTGCTCGACCTGCCGCTGTGTAAACCGAAGGATAAGGGCGTCCCTCTGGACAATGTCTGTAACCTCGATTCGTCGAAGGAGAACCTGATCACCGTGATTCCCTTCGATACTAAACTGAAAGATCAGAACTACATATTTGTCACGAAACAGGGCTTTATCAAGCGCGTGTCTCCGGAGGAATTTGTCTCTGTTAAGAAGACCATCGCTGCGACAAAACTGTCGGACGGCGACGCTGTAGTAGCAGTGCTGCCGGAGATCAAACGTCACATCATCCTGATCACGGATGATAAGATGTATCTGCGTTACCAGGTGTCCGACATCCCGCTCCAGAAGAAGACGGCGGCCGGCGTGCGCGGCGTCAAACTGGCATCCGGACAGCATGTGAAGAGTGCGTATTTGTTGAACCCCCATGAAGTCTCCATGATCTCGATCGACGATGATTTCTTTGATATTACCGAAACAAAACTGAAGAAACGCGAGAGCGGCCGACTTGAGAAATTGTGAAATCTTTGTGTACTTTTGCCGAAACGCTTGCAAAACCGCAAGTAGTATGCTAAACTTTCCTCGTGTTATTCAATCCGAACGATTTCTGAATAAGACGATATAAACAAAAGTGATCCTGCATCGCAAAGAGGAGATTTTATGAAAAAATATCAAAGTAAAAAATTTTTAGCAAAGGCATGCGCGACCACGGCCATCGTCGGACTCCTGATGACCGGTTGTGGGTCGAAGCGTGGAGATGATACCACAACAGAAGCATCCCAGACCACGACTCAGGCCGGAACGAACGCAGATCCTTCAGGGGAGTCCACAGAACCGACGACATCGGCTGTCATCGATCCGAATGACTATGTTGTCGATCTCGACAGCATTGTTATTTCCGATTACCTTGACATCTCAAAGGTGAAAGATCTCAAGATCAAAACGAGTGATGTGACCGCGACCGATACCTTCATCAAGTATAACGTAGACATTTCATTGGTCAACAACTATGGCCTTACGTTGACGGAACAGAATCGCGCCGTAAAGGCAGGCGATACCGTGACCATCGACTACAAAGGTTATATCAACGGCATCCGTTTCGACGGCGGAGTTGCATCGGGTTACGAACTGGGCATCGGTTCCGGTAAGTTCATCCCCGGTTTCGAGGATGGCATCATCGGACATACGGTAAACGATGAGTTCGATCTTCGCGTAACATTTCCCGAGGATTACTCGGATAAAGATTATGCCGGCAGAGAAGCAGTATTCAAAGTTAAGATCAGTAAGATCCAAGCTTTGGAAACAACCGATAATGAGGTAAAAGAGAAGACCTCAGGAAAATATGAGACGTATCAGGCGTTCTTTGATGAGAAGTCCGTTGAGGTCAAGCAGAACTACCACGACAGCATTATTCTCGGAAAGATCATGTCGGTCGTAGATGAGAAGAAACAGCATGAAGGTCTGGTCAATGAATATGTTCAGGATCAGTTGGCACGTGTGGATTCCATGTGCGCGTCCTATGGTGTCGATCGTCTGACCTACCTGAATGCGCTTGGCTATGATGCCAGTGAGTTCGAGTCGATCTTGCGTGAGAACGGTCAGGCATATGCAAAGCAGAAACTGACGATCCTCGCGATCTGCCGCGAAGAGGGATACAAGATCGAAGACGGCGAGATGGAAGAGTTCAAAAAGAGACTGGTCACCGATTACAAACTGGAGAACGAAGAGAAACTCATGGAGATCATGACAGCGGATGAACTCGAGTATCAGTTGTTCTACGATAAGTTCCTGGAATACCTGAAGAACTATAAGACCGAGGATTGATCGAATCCCCGGAGATAAGATAACAGATCAAAGCCGCCCGGAGGGAAACCTCCGGGCGGCTTTGCGTTTAATGGGGGATGGTTGCCGGTCCGTGATGGGCTGCGGCCATCATCTTCACATATTCGCCCAGTTGTACGATGTACTGCGTCAGCGTTGCGGTGATCTCCCGGGGATCGTCCTTCATGCCTTCGTGTACCCAGCGGCAAATGACGTTCCAGCCCGCGCCGACATTCACCGAGATCAGATACTTCATGTCCAGATCGCCGAACAGATCCGGCGGGATCAGCCCGAGCGCCTTCAGTTCTTCATGCTTCTCCAGCAGGGAAGTGTTGAGTTTGCGGAGAATGCGGTACATCATGTTACTTTTATCGAACAGGAGCAGCAGCCGCTTATTCTTCATACAGAAACCGAAGATGATCTCGATCGGCGAAACACCGCGGATCGTGATCAGATCATGCTTATATTCATCGACCAGTTCATCAAGGATCGCTTCCATAACATCATCTTTCGATGTGAAATTGCGGTAAAAGGTCTTGCGTTCCAGCTGTGCCTCGAGCGCGATCTGTTTGACCGTGATCTCCTCGTAGGGGTGCTGCGCCATGAGCCGCAGCAGCGCCTCAAATATCTCCTTTTTCGACCGCAGGGCCGAAGGGTTTTTCGTTTCGTTCATAGTCTGCCTCCTAAAAAGTGACACAAAAAAACAAAGAGCGTGTATCTTTCTCCGAAAGTGTTGACTTGTGCCGAAAACTATTATAGCATACTGTCAAAAGTTACACAAGTGTGTCGCTTTGATCAACACGAGAAAAGGAGATAAAACATGGTAACCATCAAGAATATCGTTAAGAAATATCAGTCGGGAGACGAGGAGATCGCTGCACTGGGCGGCGTTTCCGCCCAGATCCGGGAGGGAGAGTTTACCGTCATCCTCGGGCCGTCCGGCTCCGGTAAGAGCACCATGCTGAACATGCTCGGCGGGATGGATCGCCCGACGAGCGGCCAGATCCTGATCAACGACGAGGATATCTCGGCATTTTCCGAGAAGGAACTTACCGATTACCGCAGAAAAAACGTCGGCTTCGTGTTCCAATTCTACAACCTGGTGGAAAACCTGACGGCTTTTGAGAACGTGGGCATCGCGGCGGCCCTCAACAAAAACCCGGCGGATGTCGCGGAGATCCTAAAGGATGTCGGACTGGAGAAACGCATGAAGAACTTCCCGAGCCAGCTGTCCGGAGGGGAAATGCAGCGTGTGGCGATCGCCCGCGCGGTCGCGAAATCCCCGAAGTTGCTCCTCTGCGACGAGCCGACCGGAGCGCTGGATGTAGCGACGGGAGAGAAGATCTTTAACCTGCTCCGGAGATATTCCCGCAACGCAGAAACGGCCGTTGTAGTGGTCACGCACAACCCCGACGTCGCGAAGATCGCGGACCATGTGATCCGCCTCAGCGACGGCAAGATCGTAGCAGATGAACGTGTGGAGGAAGGAAGATGAAATACCTGTTCAAAAAGATGCTTCGAAGCATCAAACAATTCAAACTTCAGTTCGCCGCCGTCTTGTTGCTGGCCATGCTTTCCGTCGTGATCTACAGTGGCCTGGAAGGCATCTGGTATGGCCTTGAGACCGCGTTCGACTCCTATGTCGAGGAAACTTCCATGGCCGACGAATGGGTGTTCGCGACCCGCATCACCGACGCCGACGTCGATGCGATCCTTAAGACGCGCGGCGTCTCTGCGGTGACGAAGATCCTGCGCTTAAGCGCTTCCGCGTCCGATGCAGACGGCCGGGAGTCCTACGTAAGTCTGGACCTGCCGGAGGGCGCGAGTGAAAATGCCATGAAGCTGATCAGTGGAGATGCATACGACCGAGCGAGTACCTTAAGCGTCTGGATCGACGCGGACTATGCTGAGGAAAACGGCATTTCTGTCGGGCAGACGATCGAAATCTCCTGCAACGGACGTACGGTCCGCCCGCAAGTGGCCGGGATCGTTATGACTGCCGAGCATGCGCATTATGTCGGAACGACCGACTACTACATCCCCGATCATAAGC
>JAFZPG010000019.1 GCA_017550425.1 Lachnospiraceae bacterium
ACGGCGATCGCCAGAAAACTGCGTGCGCCTTCGCTGACCGCTTTCGCCAGTGCTACGCGTTCTGCACACATCGTAGCGCCGTAGCTGGCATTTTCAATATTCGAACCAGTATAGATGTGTCCGTCGGTCGTAAGCAGGGCTGCGCCTACGTAATACTCCGAATACGGGGCATAAGCGCCGCTGCGGGCATTTGAAGCTTCCGCAAGGAGCGAACGGATCACACGCTCTCTCAGCTCACCGTTGGACAGGTACATCGTTTTACGTTCAATACGTTTCATGACTTTGCTCTCCCTTCACGATCTTCACCAGGCGGCTCGTGCCGAGGCGGTCAGCGCCGAGATATGTGAAGTACGCTGCGTCAGCAAAAGACGAGATGCCTCCCGCTGCCTTGATCTTCACATTCGGGCCGATATGGGCCGCCATCAGTTTTACATCGGCAAATGTCGCGCCGCCGGTCGAAAAACCGGTCGATGTTTTTATATAATCCGCGCCGGCCTCAGTGACCACGCGGCACATTTCTTTCTTCTCTTCGTCCGTCAGCAGACAGGTCTCGATGATGACCTTCAGAAGCTTTCCGTTGCAGGCTGCCTTGATCTGCCGGATCTCGTTAAGGACCTGATCATACCGGCCGGCTTTTACCATGCCGGGATGGATGACCATGTCGATCTCATCTGCCCCTTCGGCCACGGCCTGTGCGGTCTCGTATACCTTCACCGCAGTCGTGTTGTATCCGTTCGGGAAACCGATAACCGTGCAGATGCGCACCGGCGTCTTATCCTGCAGATAATCGCAGGCAGGCTTAACATAAGCCGGTGGAATACAGATGGATGCAGTCTTATAACGAATGGCATCATCGACGATCCCGCGGATCTGGTCCCAAGTCGCAGCCGGATCCAGAAGTGTATGATCGGCATGCGTCAGCAGTTCTTCCTTCGTGTAGAGCGTCTCTGCGAAATACTTCATCATCGAAGTGCCGGGACAGTCGAAATCAACACCCAGATACTCGGCGACCGTTGCCGCGATATCGGCAAATGTCTCTCGCTCGCCCAGATTCACCGCCTTCTTCATACGCTTATTATATGCGAAAAACGGAATATATTCACGGGAATGATCGGTCGACGGGGTCGAAGGATCGTTGCCGTGGTCCGCCGTGATGATCAGCAGATCATCATCAGTCAGGTTTTCGATGATCTTTGGCAGTCTCTGATCGAATTCGGCAAGCGCCTTGGCATAGCCGTCAACATCATTTCGATGGCCGTAAAGCATATCAAAATCCACCAGATTCGTAAAGGAAAGCCCTTCAAATGAACGTTTGGTATTCTCGATGGTAAGCTCGATGCCCTCAGCGTTGTTGTGCGTCGGGCGGGATTCGTCCATGCCACGTCCTCCAAACAGGTCGCAGATCTTGCCGACGGCGAGGACCTTCTTTTCGGCCTTCCGGATCGCGTCCAGAAGCGTTTCTGCAGGCGGTTCAAACGAATAGTCGTGACGGTTTTCCGTCCGAGTAAATGAACCTTTCTGCCCAATAAACGGGCGGGCAATAACTCTTCCTACCGACCACGGTCCGACACAGATCGCTCTGACCTTACGGCAGATCTCATATAATTCTTCTAACGGCACAACATCTTCATGCGCCGCGATCTGCAGCACACTGTCCGCCGATGTATAAACGATCAGCGCTCCGGTCTTCATGTGCTCATCACCGTAATCGGCGATGACCTGCGTACCCGAATACGGGCGGTTGCATAAGATCTCACGTCTGGTTGCCTCTCGTATCTGATCCAGAAGCTCTTTAGGAAAACCTTCCGGGAATACCGGGAGCGGCTGAGTGGAAACGAGGCCTGCGATCTCCCAATGTCCGATGGTGCTGTCCTTACCCATGGAGCGTTCCGCCATCCGGCAGACCAGAGACGGTCTCACCTCCGATGCTTTCTGCAGGCTCTCCAGTCCGTGAATACGGAAGAAGCCCATTGCGTCCAGATTCGGCATGGCAAAATAAGGGCTCTTTGCTACCGCCATCAGCGTGTCAGAACCTTCATCTCCGAACAGTCTCGCATCCGGCGTCTCTCCGACACCGACGCTGTCCAGCACGATCATAAAAACCCGCTTCATATCATTCTCTCCTGTTTCTTTTCCTCCTTCGAGGCAAAAACTCGGTAACTACAGCAAAAGCAAAGATCACGACCATCGCGATCATACATATATTCATCCACTTACGGATGGTAGCACTGTCCGCAGACAGGATCTTACCGTCTTTCGGCGTGCCATCCGTCTCCAAAGATGCCCGGCTTTCATTCGTTGCGCCTGAAGGGTCATCGATCGGTTTGATTCCGAACTCAGTCTCTCCCTCTTGTGTCGAAGCGTTCGTGCCCGTTGCCTTCGTATGATCGGTATCCGGGATAATAACGACCGATACCGGGGGCAATGATGTCTCCCCTTCGATCACTTCCTCCGTCGTCGGAGCCGTGGTCGGTTCCTCTGTCGTCGGTTCGATCGTCGTCGGTTCGACCGTAGTCGTTTCTTCCGGCGGGGTCTGTGTCGGAGGTACCTGTGTCGGCGTTTCCGGTGTGGTTTCCGGCGGTGCCTGCGTCAGCGGTTCCTCCGTTGTCGGCGGAACAGTCGTGACCGGCTTAACATAGGCGCTGGCTACGAAATAGATCGTTCCGCTGTAATTGATCGCACTCCAATAATTGTCCCAAACTGCGATACGATGCAGGACCGTTCCTTCGGCGATGCGGCCGATGATCTCGGAATCCGTCGTCGGAAGGAGTCGCATGTTTACACCGCCGTTCGTATTGCTTACGATCACATCCTCTTCGGCAGGCAACCACGACGTCGGGGTGATATTGCCCGCAACGACATCATAAGCATAATTCAAAAGTCCGATCGTGTCGGAGTAAAACGAAGTCTCCTGTCCCTGCATGACTACACAGATCAGGTTCACGCCGCTGCGGTTCGCTTCGGTGACCAATGTACGTCCGGCCTGCGGTGTTCTACCCGTCTTTCCGGCAAATACGCCTTCACATGCATAACCGGGTGTTCCCGCGACGATGCGATGTCCCATCTCCAATTGACGGGCCGCTGTCATGTTGGTACGCGGGATCACGTAGGCAGGAGTAGAAGCCAGTGCGCGAAATATCGGGTTCTTCATAGCTTCCGCAAAGATCAGCGCCATATCGTAAGCTGTGGTGTAATGCTGATCATCATGAAGTCCGTGGGCATTCACAAAGTGTGTATTTTTACATCCGATCTGGGCAGCGCGCTGGTTCATCAACGCGGCAAATGCTTCGACCGAACCGGCCGTGAACTCCGCCAACATCGTGGCGCATTCATTGGCTGATGCCAGGAACATACCGTAAAGAACATTCTCGAAGGTCATCTGCTCTCCCGCTTTTGCCTTCGGATGCAATTTTGAAGAGTCCGCCGGCAGGGTCACCGCCGATTCAGTAAACGTAACGATCTGGTTCATATCGGTACAGTGCTCGATCGCTACTAAAGCCGTCATGATCTTTGTGATGCTGGCGGGAAAATGGATCTCATCAATGCCGCGCCCGCAAATGATCTTCCCGTTGTCGGGATTGTATACAATATAGGAAACCGATACCGCTCCGACGCCCGGTTCGACGTCGGCATAGACCGGACGGGACATCACGGGCATAAAGCATATCAGTAAGCTGAGAACTAGCATCCGAAAGGATTTTCGTTTATTCATTATACAACTCCTGTAGGGTGCAAATGTACAGACAGACCCTCATAGTATTATACCTCATATACTGTCAAATAGCAAGCATTAATACAAAAAGCGGATGACGGTAAAACCGTCATCCGCTCTATGTTTTTATCGCATATTATTGCAGTGTATTTGATTACAGTTCAGGACCTGCAGCTACAAGAGCCTTACCGGCTTCGTTCGTCTCGTACTTCTTGAAGTTCTTGATGAATCTGGAAGCAAGATCCTTAGCTTTCTCTTCCCATACGGAAGCGTCAGCATAGGTGTCGCGAGGATCCAAAATAGCAGGATCTACGCCCGGAAGGCTGGTCGGAACCTCGAAGTTGAACATCGGGATCTTCTTTGTAGGAGCCTTCTCAATAGAGCCATCCAGGATCGCATCGATGATACCACGGGTATCCTTAATGGAGATACGCTTGCCGGTGCCGTTCCATCCGGTGTTAACCAGGTAAGCTTTGGCGCCGCTCTTTTCCATCTTCTTCACGAGCTCTTCCGCATACTTGGTGGGATGCATTTCCAGGAA
>JAFZPG010000020.1 GCA_017550425.1 Lachnospiraceae bacterium
AAGTTCGAACCGGTCACGTACGTGCCGTTCGACCGCGACGCGATCGACGTGTCGCTGCTTACTCCGGTCGACATTCGCCGGATCGACGAATATCATGAATTTGTTTATAATACGATGGCGCCGCATCTGAAAGACAGAGAGCGGACCTGGTTGTATATGGTTACACGGCCTTTGGATATCGGGGATTGAGATGAAGACAGTAACGGACATGGATCCGCAGGAATTGCGGGAGCATAAAGAAGAGTTCCTTCGCGTACTGAACGCCTGGTTCATCGCGGAGCACAGAGACCTGCCCTGGCGGGATCTGGATGCGCCGAACCCGTACCATGTCTGGATCAGCGAGATCATGCTGCAGCAGACACGTGTATCAGCCGTCGTCGACTATTTCCTAAGGTTCATTTCCGAACTTCCGGACATCGCCGCCCTGGCGAGCGTGCCGGACGACCGTTTGATGAAACTGTGGGAGGGGCTGGGATATTATTCTCGCGCCCGTAACCTGAAGCGCTGTGCGCAGGTGCTCATGCATGACTTCGATGGGGCAATGCCGCGCGATCCGGCGGCTTTGGCGAAACTGCCGGGCATCGGCCCGTACACGGCCGGAGCCATTGCATCGATCGCGTTCGGCGAACCGAAAGCAGCCGTTGACGGTAACGTTTTACGCGTGTTTTCACGGCTTTTGGCCGACCGCTCGGATATTTCCAAGGAGAGCACGAAAAAAGCGTATACGGAGCTTTTGGACGAACTGTTACCCTATGCGCATAACGCAGGACACATCAACCAGGCCATCATGGACCTGGGCGCCACCATCTGCATTCCCGGCGGAGAGGCGCGTTGCAGTCTGTGCCCGGTCGAAGGCTTTTGCAAGGCGCGCCGGGAGGGCATCACGGGCGAACTTCCCGTGAAACAGCGGGCGCAGTCGCGCAGGCAGGAGCACCGTGTGATCCTGATCCTGGAAAACGGCGGAAAGGTCCTGGTCGGCAAACGGCCGGAGCAGGGGCTGCTGGCCGGGTTGTACGAATATCCGGGCGCCCGGATCACACCGAAACAGATGGAAGATTTCGAACAGGGACCTTCCGGAAAACGCGCATTGAAAGCGTATGAGAGCCTGTTCGGAGAATTCGGACTGACTGCGAAGAAAGCGCGGTTTGCCCTGCGCAGCAAACATATCTTTTCCCATATCGAGTGGGAGATGATCGGCTTGTATGTCGAAACCGCAGATCCCTGCGCTACCGAAGCATTGGCCGAAAAAAACTTATACTTTGCGGATGCCGGCGAGTTAAAAGAGCGCTATGCGCTGCCGGGTGCATTTTCCGCATATACGAATGAATTTCTGAACCGAAGAGGAGACATCGATGGTAGTCACGAAACGTAAAAAGATAACACCGTCGCAGATCATCGTCTTGCTTGTCGTACTGGTGATCTATGTCGGCGGCCTGTGGTACGTGGTGAAAATGCTGCATCCGTCCGCCGCGATGGAAGAAAACGATAAGCAGCTGGGGTTCTGCTACGACATGTTTAAAGAGATCAAAAATAAGCATACCGAACTGGGACCGTTCAACGGCTTTACAATGGACGAGGCGACGAAGACCATAAGCACTCAGGTTACATTTCTCACTTTGTACACAAGCGAGAATACAAATTGGCTCGATATGTCGCGTCGTGCCTGCGGCTACTTCACAGAGTATCTGTCTGCGCATCCGGAGCACCGCCTCATCACCGAAGGCTGGACCATCGAACTGGACTTGCCGTCGGTCATTTACCGAAACGTCGAGAATGGGGAAGTCACGGGTGCGAACTTTTATGATGCCACTTATGTTGCCAATCCCGCACCATTAGATTATTCAATTCCTGAGTTTCTGGAGAGTTCATACCTTTTGGGCAATGTCCACGTTATCCATATCGAGTCTTCCGAGACCGGACTGATCTCAAACCCGGAGAAGACGCTCTCGGACATTAAACAATTAAAGACATTGAAAAAACTCGAATTGATGCTGCCGGATGTGCCTGCGTCGTTGATCGAAGGCGCAAAGGAAGCAGGAATCGAGATCGTGACGAAATGACGAAGAAGCCCCGAAGCGTTTTCGGTCACTTCGGGGCTTTTGCTTATTCAGATCGATACAAAGATCGGCTTGTGGTTTTCAAAACGAACGTAGTGGGTAAATCCGTTTTCCCGCAAATAGTCGGGCACCTTAGAGAAATCCCATGCCAGATGCTCGGGCTTATGCGCGTCCGAACCGATGGTGATCATCTCCCCGCCGAGCTGCTTATACAGTTTGAGCAGGTGCGGCGCCGGATGCGGGTACGGGAGCCCGTATTTCCAGCCGGCGGTGTTCAGCTCGAGAGCTTTACCATCGAAGACCAAAAGCTCCAGAATGGAGGCGGTCAGTTCTTCCAGCCGCTTCGCGAGTTTCGGCGATCTCTCCAGGATCTCGCCCTTTGAGGGGCAGTAGCGGAGAATGTAGTCGATATGTCCGAGCGAATCAAAGTCCGGGAACAGTTTCATGCTGTCGTACATGCTTTCATAATAACGGTAAATACCGTTTTCCTCTCCGTGACTCTCCCAATATTCGGGATAGTACGGATCGTAGCCGTCGACAACGTGGACGGAACCGACGATGAACTCGAAGGGGTAGCAGCGGGCTATGTTGAGGTTTTTCCGAACGATTTCTTCCTCGGGGCGCATGCCCAGTTCCACGCCGATGTGGATGCCGAGCTTTCCGGAAAATGCGCGCTGCAGAGGTAGCAGTTTTTCAAAATACGGCTCAATATCAAAAACAAAACCGCCGCCGGGATAGTCCACATCCATGTGATCGGTGAAATACATATGCTTGAGACCGAGCTCGATCGCACGCATCATCTGGGCTTCTACCGGGGTTTCACTGTCTGTGGAAAAATCGGTGTGAAGGTGGCTGTCACAAAAGATCATAAAAACTCCTTATCTGGTTCCGGGAGGAACAAACATACGAGCACAAACGCTCACGTCACGCTTCGGTCGTAGCGATCTGCAGACGGCCCAGCAGGTTCCGTACGGCACGGTCCCATGCTTCTTCGGCGCTTTTATCCACGGTGAATTCCGCATAGGATACGCCGGTCGTGCAGGTCAAAAGACGGTTTTTGTAGGAAAGGTTTAAGTAGAAACGGGTCACTTTCAGTCGGGAAGCAAGTTCCGCAGCCTCCGGACCGATCAGTTCCGAAACGCTTTTTTCATCCGGATAGAGGATGATCTGGAAGCTCACGGGCAGACGGTTGCCTTTGATGACCTGAAACGAAAGCGGACGAACGCTGCCCCAGGTCACATGCTCGGGGATGGCTTCGCCGGTATCGAAATAATCTGCATTGGCCGCACCGTCGATCGAAAACGTAGCCGACGTTTTGAATACCGCCTCCCGCAGGAAGAAAGCATCAAAGGTCGGTTGCAGGAACAGGTGCGTGGTAAATGCTTTGATATCTTCAAGAAGAAACTGTTTCATCCGTTGTCCTTTCTCTACATGGCTCGGAAAACGAGCCTGTTACGATTATAATGCATTTTCCGAAAAAAAGAAACAATAATTTCGGAAATCCTCTTGATAGCAATGGTATTTGATGCTATGATATGTAGTATTAAATACTACATGCGCGGCGAAACCTGAGGCCGCCGGGGAGGAGCATTTATGAAGTATAAGATCGTCTGCGACAGCGGCTGTGATTTCAATGAGGAGGACCGGAAGGATCCCGACTATATCATGGTCCCGTTATCCTTAACTGTGGGAGAAGAGGAGATCATCGATGATGCTACTTTTGACCAGCCTTCGTTTTTAGAGAAAGTTGCCGCCTGCCCGGAGTGCCCCCGTTCGGCCTGCCCTGCGCCCGGTGCTTTTCTCGAAGCCTATATTCAGGCGGGCGATGTGGATGTGATCTTTGTAGTCACATTGACCCAAAAACTCAGCGGATCTTTTAATTCCGCCCAGGTCGCGAAACAGATGTATGAAGAGGAGGGGCACGGAAAGGCGAAGATCTTCGTGATCGATTCGCGTTCGGCTGCCACCGCCGAGACATTGATCGCGTTTGAACTGAAACGCCTGATGAAGGAAGAACTTCCCCTTCGTGAGGTGATGCATCGGATCTCTGATTTCCGCAGGGAAATGGTCACCATGTTCACATTGGAAAACATCGAGACCTTCCGGAAGAACGGACGGATGAATGGAGTGACGTTTTTCATGGCCAATGCACTGAACATCAAACTGGTCCTGTATGCGCACCATGGCGAGATCGCCAAATATACGCAGGCGACCGGAATGAAGAAAGCGCTGGATAAGATGATCGAACGGTTCGCCCTCGAGGTGAAAGAACCGGAGAAGAAGGTGCTGGGCATCACGCACTGCAACTGCCTCGAGCGGGCGGAGGAAGTGCGCGATAAGATCCTGAACAGGATCCCTTTTGCCTCGGTCTACATCGTGAACGGCGCCGGCGTATCGTCCCTGTATGCGAACCAGGGAGGCATCATAATCACGGCGTAAAAAATCTGCTTTAAAGAAAGGATATACGAAAAATCATGCCGAGTATGATACAAATGAGAAGACGGACAGCGGGAGATATTCTGGGAGTGATCGAGAAGATCCGGTATGCTTCCGATATGGCTAATGCGTCCGTACTATATTCAAAAATAATGATGGACAACGAAGCGGCCCTGATGAATCCCGGCAATGTAGTCGCGTTTCTGTATTTAGAGCAGTATTATTACAGAGCCGCAGGCAACGCCTCACTGTCTATACTGGTAACACAGGAAGAGGGAGTACAGATGGTCACGATCATCAGCCCGACGACGAAAGATTCGTGGCTTTTCGAGAGGGCAGATATTACATTTTCCCAGAAAGTAAAAAATGTATTATCGGAGAACGGATTTGTAGTTGTCATGGAGTGGAATGAATTTACGGGCACCTGGGATTCCGCGAATCCATCGGCAGAATGACAAATAGAAACAGTTAGAAAGGGAAGGAAAAACATGTCATTAGTATTTCGGATGAGTAGACAGTCGACCGGCGATGATTCTACCGGTTAGTTGACTGTATTGATCACGCAGGAAGGACGAGAACAGAAAGTGCGCATTATCGGTTCGTCTCCTATGGCCAGACGGACCCGGAGAGTCTTTGAGCTTCTCGGTTTTGAAGAATATATAGAAGACGAAGAAGAGGAAGAGTGATAAACGAATAAAAAAGTGCTTGCATTCGCGGGCAAGATATGGTAAAATCATCTCGTTGCAAAAAAGCAACCTTTCGATATGCGCCGGCGTGTCGGAATGGCAGACGAGGCAGACTCAAAATCTGTTGTGGGCAACCACGTATGGGTTCAAGTCCCATCGCCGGCACTCCTTGGCAGGGGCAGAGCTTTGTATTCGATGAATACAAAGCTTGTTTTCATTTTAGGGGTTTTCTACAAGATGTACGACCTGCTTCGGACTTTTCTTTTTTCGCCGGTTGTGGTATGATGGTAACATGGGAAAAGCAGGCCGCTTTACGGACCTGCTATGAGGAAGGACTTCATGGGTAAGAGTTTATTTATCGCGGAAAAACCGAGTGTGGCGCAGGAATTTGCGAAAGCACTGAAGAAAAACGTTTCCCGCAAAGACGGATACATGGAAGGTGACGACGTGATCGTGACCTGGTGTGTCGGCCATCTGGTAACGATGAGTTATCCGGAGGCTTATGACGCATCGCTGCGGTCCTGGCGGATGGAGACGCTCCCGTTTATCCCGGAGTCCTATAAGTACGAAGTCATACCGAATGTAAAAAAACAATTTGATATCGTGGCAGGGCTTTTGAACCGCCCGGATGTCGAAACGATCTATGTCTGCACCGACTCGGGACGTGAGGGAGAGTATATCTATCGCCTGGTCGAGCAGGAAGCGCACGTGGTCGGGAAGGACCGCCGCCGAGTCTGGATCGATTCCCAGACCGAGGAGGAGATCAAACGGGGCATCGCCGAGGCGAAAGACTTAAGTGCTTACGATAATCTCGGCGCTTCCGCCTACCTGCGCGCGAAAGAAGACTACCTGATGGGCATAAATTTCTCACGTCTGCTGACGCTGAAGTTCGGTAACCAGGTCGCGCGTTTTCTGAACGAGGACCGCGGTGTGATCTCCATCGGCCGTGTCATGACCTGTGTTCTGGGCATGGTGGTGCGCCGTGAGCGCGAGATCCGCAACTTCCAAAAGACCATGTACTATCGGGTCAATGCAGCATTTTCCCTGGGAAGCGGAACCTTCAGCGGAGAGTGGAAAACGACGCCGGACAGTTTTTATGACGGTTCCCCTGCATTATATAAAGAAAACGGTTTCAAAAAACGCGAGGATGCCGAGGCACTGATCGCTCGCGCGAAAAACGAGGCGGAACGGACGGAGACTCCGGCTGCGATGGAGGTGCTATCGATCGAACGCAAGACCGAGAAGAAGAACGCGCCGCTGTTATACAACCTGGCCGAACTGCAGAATGACTGTTCACGTCGGTTTAAGATCAGTCCGGATGAAACGCTACGGATCATCCAGGATCTGTATGAGAAAAAACTCGTGACCTATCCGCGTACCGATGCCCGCGTGCTCTCCACGGCGGTCGCGAAGGAGATCGATAAAAACATCAAGGGACTTTTGCGTTATGAACCTTGTGCGCAGTTTGCGCAGGAGGTCCTGAATACAGGCACCTATAAGGGCATCGCAAAAACAAAATATACGAACGATAAGCAGATCACGGATCACTATGCGGTCATTCCCACCGGACAGGGCTTCTCGGAACTTCCGAAACTTTCCCATACGGCGGCCGGTGTCTATGACATGATCGTGCGCCGTTTTCTGAGTATCTTCTTCCCGCCTGCGGTCTATAAGAAGATCGCTCTGGATTTGGGAGGACAGCCGACGCCAAACGAGGCTTCCGGAGCGGAAAACCGTGAACATTTCTTCTCGAATTTCAAGATACTGACCGAAGAAGGATATTTCAAGGTGACCGGAATCCCGGGAAGCACAAATAAGAAAAAAACCGATAAGTCCGAGGAGGACGCCGAGCCGAAAGAGGGCGAAGAGGAGGAGAACGACCTTCGCAACTCGCCGGATCTGCAGCGCCTGCTCGAAGAACTTAGAAAGGGCAGTCACCTGCCGGTGCAGGATTTTGCGATCCGCGAGAGCGAGACGCAGCCGCCGGCGCGATATAACTCGGGTACGCTCATTCTGGCCATGGAAAATGCGGGCCAGCTGATCGAAGATGAGGAACTGCGCGCCCAGATCAAGGGCAGCGGCATCGGGACCAGCGCGACGCGCGCGGAGATCCTGAAGAAACTGGTCACGATCCAGTATCTGCACCTGAATAAAAAGACCCAGATCATCACGCCGACGTTCCGCGGGGAACTGGTTTACGAGGTCGTGGCGACTTCGATGCCGCAGATGCTCAACCCCGACCTGACGGCGAGCTGGGAGAAAGGTTTGTCCTACGTTGCGGAGGGTACGATCTCCGAGGGCGAATACATGCAGAAACTGTCGGATTTCATTACCCGCAGATGCGTGAACGTGAAGAAGATCGAGCATCCGGAGGCCATTCATTCCCGGTTTGCGGGCGTAGCGCCGTTCTACCGGAAGGGTGCATAGGAGATTAGTTATGAAAGAAATTCAGACAAATGAATTATATGATCTTAATGCGGGCCATACGCTTGCACAGGAATATTTGAAGACGACGACCTATCCGTGGGAGGCGATCCCGCAGATCGCGGAGTGGATCCGCGCCATCGGGGCCACACTCAGCGCGGATGCTTACGATAAGGTCGGCGAGGACGTCTGGATCGCAAAGAGCGCAAAGGTTTTTCCCTCTGCGTATATCGGCGGTCCCTGCATTGTCGGGGAAAATGCGGAAGTACGGCATTGCGCTTTCGTACGCGGGTCTGCGCTGATCGGCGCGGGCGCCGTGGTCGGCAATTCGACCGAACTGAAGAACGTCATCCTGTTTGACGGCGTTCAGGTGCCGCATTACAACTATGTCGGAGACTCGATCCTCGGCTATAAGTCGCACATGGGAGCGGGCTCCATCACATCGAATGTCAAATCGGATAAGACGCTTGTGGCTATCAAAGATCACGGGGACGCTTCGAAGATCGACAGCGGTTTGAAGAAGCTCGGCGCGATCCTCGGCGATCATGTGGAGATCGGCTGCGGAAGCATCCTGAATCCGGGAACCGTGATCGGGCAGAACACGAATGTCTATCCGTTGTCGAGTGTGCGCGGGGTGGTCGAAAAGAACAGCATCTACAAGCGCGCCGGCGAGGTTTGCGAAAAACGATAATAGAAGGGCGGTGGTATCTTTGTTCCATATCATCGTTGATTTTGAAATGGCCCGGGATGCACGAAAGGGACGAGAACACCAAGGCTCCGAGATCATACAGTTCGGCGCGGTAAAACTGAACGATTCCTACGAGACGGTAAGCGAGTTTTCATTATATGTAAAACCCGAAAACATACGGATCGAAGAGGATATCGCGACGCTCACCGGAATTACGAACGAGATGGTGGCCGATGCACCCGCATATGCAGAGGCACTGGGCCGCTTCCTCGACTGGGTCGGAGAAGAAGAGACCAGAGTCTATTCCTGGAGTCTTACGGATTATCATCAGCTGCATCACGAAAGTGAGCGCAAAGGCCTTTTGGACGAACGCGTGCAGCGCCTGCTGGACAGTTGGGTGGATTTCCAGGAGGTATTCGGAAAGGAACTCGGGATCTCGCACAGCCTGAAACTGGAATACGCGCTGAAGGCGGCCAATATCGATTTTGAGGGTAAGGCCCACGACGGACTGACGGACGCCCGGAACACGGCGCATCTGTTTGTGCTTTCTAAAGATCGCGCGCAGTTTGAAAAAGCGATCGCGGTGATCGCGGAAATGTTCCGCCCTAAGAAGGGGTTGTCGACCAGCCTGGGAGCGTTCTTCCCGGCAGGGCTTCATCTGCCGGCGGGACCGGAAGATGAAGATACAGGGGTTTAATACAAAATAGGAGAGGTTTTTATCATGTATGATTATCTGATCGTCGGCGCCGGCCTTTACGGGGCAGTGTTTGCGCATGAAGCAGCAAAGGCAGGAAAAAAATGTCTGGTCGTGGAGAAACGTCCGCACATCGCGGGAAATATCTACACGGAGGATGTGGACAGTATCCATGTGCACCGGTATGGCGCGCACATTTTCCATACATCGAACGAAGAAGTATGGAACTATGTCAATCAGTTCGCGCGTTTTAACAATTATATCAATTCGCCGGTGGCGGTCTATCATGATGAGCTCTATAACCTGCCGTTCAACATGAATACATTTTCCAAATTGTGGAATATCAAAACGCCTGCGCAGGCGAAGGCGTTCATTCAGTCGTAGATCGAGAAACTGAACATCACGGAGCCGAAAAATCTCGAGGAGCAGGCTCTTTCTCTGGTCGGTCCCGATGTCTATTTTAAACTGATCAAAGAGTATACCGAGAAACAGTGGGGACGCGACTGCAAGGAGTTGCCGGCGTTCATTATCCGCCGTCTGCCGCTTCGTTTTACTTATGATAACAACTATTTCAACGACCGATACCAGGGCATCCCGGAAGGGGGTTACACAGCGATGGTGCAGGAGATGCTGGGTGACACCGAGGTGCTTCTGAATACCGATTATTTCGAGTTCATCAAGGGGCACGCAGGCATTGCGAAGAAAACGATCTACACGGGCAATATCGACGCGTTCTTTGATTTCTGTTACGGACCGCTGGCGTATCGCAGCGTCCGCTTCGAGACCGAGCGCATCGATGACTGCGATAACTACCAGGGCAATGCCGTCGTGAACTATACTTCGCATGAGCAGCCGTACACGCGTATCATCGAGCACAAACATTTTAATTTCGGTAAGCAGCCGTTCACGATCATTTCCCGCGAATATTCGGCCGAATGGAAGCCGGGCATGGAGCCTTACTATCCGGTCAATGATGCGGCGAATGCCGAATTGTACGCAAAATACAAGGCTCTGGCGGACCAAAGGGACGATGTGATCTTCGGCGGACGCCTCGGCGCATACAAGTATTACGACATGGATAAAGTCATTGCAGAGGCACTGAATTTTGCTGCTCAAGAACTTTAAAAAAACTGTTGACAATTGCCGTTGACTTGTGTATAATACTGTTTGTCCGTTGAAAACGGCAGGAAATGCGCGAGTGGCTCAGTGGTGGAGTATCGCCTTGCCAAGGCGAGGGTCGCGGGTTCGAATCCCGTCTCGCGCTCTTTCTTCTTCCTTCCGAAACGGCGGCAATTGTATAGTTTTTATGCGCGAGTGGCTCAGTGGTGGAGTATCGCCTTGCCAAGGCGAGGGTCGCGGGTTCGAATCCCGTCTCGCGCTTTTTTGATTCTCAGAAACATTTTTAAGGAGAGATCGGTTTCATGGTTTCGAACAACAAACAGGCTAAGAATATCCTGGTCATCGGCGGAGGAGCCGCGGGCATGATGGCTGCGATCGCAGCTGCATCGGCCGGTGGTATGGTCACGTTGTTCGAAAAAAACGAAAAACTCGGTAAAAAACTGTACATCACCGGTAAGGGCAGATGCAACGTGACGAACGCCTGCGATCCCGAGGATTTTTTTGCGAACATCGTACGAAATCCGCGCTTTATGTACAGCAGTTTCAAACTCTGTTCGAACGAGATGTTGATGACTCTGCTGGAGTCCTATGGCGTGCCGTTAAAGACGGAGCGGGGCAACCGAGTCTTCCCGGTCAGCGATCACTCTTCGGATATCATCCGAGCATTGGCCGACGAACTGAAACGGCAGAATGTCCGCGTATGTCTGAACTACGAGGTGAAGGGCTTGCTACTCGAGGATAACGCTGCAGGGGCTTCTGCGGCGAGACGCTGTGTCGGTGTGATCGGGCGGGACGGAAAGAAGCATTATTTCGATCATGTGATCGTCGCGACCGGCGGCCTGTCTTATCCTTCTACGGGTTCCACGGGCGACGGCCTGCGTTTTGCCGAAAAGGCAGGTCTCAAGGTCAATGCCTGCCTGCCTTCGCTGGTACCTTTCGAGGTTGCGGAACCCGCCTGCAGAACACTATCGGGCCTTTCTCTTAAGAATGTTGCAGTGCGTCTGACGGCAGAAGCAAAGGAGATCTATTCCGGCTTCGGCGAGATGTTGTTTACGCATTTCGGAGTTTCCGGTCCGCTGATCCTTTCGGCTTCGTCGGTTGCGACCGAATATCTTTCGAAGGGGCAGAAACTGATCCTTCACATCGATCTGAAACCTGCGCTTTCCGAAAAACAACTCAATGACAAACTGATCCGTTTGTTTACGGAAGGAGCTCGGAAGAGTTTCAAGAATGCGGTCGCATCCATGCTTCCCGCGCGATTGTTACAAGTCATCCTGGATGCTTCCGGTCTCGATCAGGAGAAAAGAGCCGACCTGGTTTCCAAACAGGAGCGTGCGGACTTTATACATATATTGAAAGATTATACATTGACCGTAACCGCGACCCGTGGCTATCCCGAAGCGGTGATCACTCGGGGCGGAGTGGATGTGAAAGCAGTTTCACCGACCACCATGAAGGTCAAAGGCATCGACGGCCTGTCATTTGCCGGAGAGGTGCTGGATGTGG
>JAFZPG010000021.1 GCA_017550425.1 Lachnospiraceae bacterium
GACGGCCTGCAGGCGACCGCGGTCGCCCTCATCGGGCGCAGCCTGGGACAGAAGGAGCCGGAACTTGCGAAGGCTTACGGCGCCACCTGCCGGCGGATCGGGTTTGCAATATCACTGTTCCTCTCGGCGTTGTATTTCTTCGGCGCCCGGATCTTTATGCAGATGTTTTTCCCGACGGATCCGGATTTCCCCGAAAACCCGCAGATCGTCGAGTATGGCGTTTCCATCCTGCGGCTGTTGATTTTTATCGTGATCTTCCAGGTTTCGCAGGTCATCTACATGGGCTGTCTGCGCGGCGCGGGAGACACTGCATACACGGCGATGGCTTCGACCGTTTCCGTATCGATCATCCGGACTGCATTTGCCTATCTCGGAGCCTACATTCTCGGTTTCGGTATCGTCGGCGTATGGATCGGTGTTTTGGCGGATCAGATGAGCCGGTTCCTGTTCGGATGGCTTAGGTTCCGTTCCGGTAAATGGACGAAGATCAAGATTTAATTGAAAAGGCAAGATATGAAAGAAGCACAGGTTTCAGAGAAGAAAACAGAATCGATGGCGCATTGCCCGGTGGAGAAAAAATGCGGAGGCTGCAGCTTGCTGCATCTGCCTTATGCGAAGCAACTCGCGAAGAAGCAGCGCATGGTGGAGGGACTCCTGCACGACTTTTGCAAGGTCGAGCCCATCCTCGGGATGAAGGATCCGCTGCACTATCGGAATAAGGTCAATGCGACATTTGCCTATACGAAGGAACGCAAGATCGTTTCCGGCATCTATCAGGAGGGGACGCATCGCGTCGTCCCGGTGGAGTCGTGTCAGATCGAGGATGAGACGGCGGATGCCGTGATCCAAACCGTTCGCGGCCTGCTTCCGTCGTTTAAGATCAAGACCTATGATGAGGATAGCGGCTTCGGACTGCTGCGGCACGTCATGGTGCGCGTCGGAAAGAAGAGCGGTCAGATCATGGTGGTGCTCGTCCTGGCATCGCCCATCCTGCCTTCAAAGAATAACTTCGTGAAAGCGCTGGTAAAGGCGCATCCGCAGATCACTACGGTGATCCTCAACGTAAATGATAAAAAGACGACCATGGTCCTCGGAGAGCGAAATATTACCCTCTACGGACCTGGTTTTATTGAAGATACCCTCGGTGACCTGACGTTCCGGATCTCCCCAGGTTCGTTCTATCAGGTGAATTCCGTGCAGACCGAGCGCCTGTATGCTACGGCCATCGATTTCGCAAAATTGACCGGAAAGGAAACGATCCTCGATGCTTACTGCGGGATCGGTACCATCGGACTGTTTGCCGCATCCCGGGCGGCACATGTCATCGGCGTGGAGTTGAACGGGGCGGCTGTGGCCGACGCCCGCATCAACGCAAAACGTAATAAGATCCAAAACGCGGAATTTTTCGTGGGAGATGCCGGGGAATTCTGCCGGAAACTGGCCGGTCAGGCCGCGGCGCCCGATGTGGTCTTCATGGATCCGCCCCGCAGCGGAAGTTCCGAGACATTTATGAAGAGCCTCATTACCATGGCACCGAAACGGATCGTCTACATTTCCTGCAATCCGGAGACATTGGCCCGTGACCTGAAGTACATGACCACGCACGGAAAGTATAAAGTCACACGCTGCATCCCCGTGGATATGTTTCCGGCGACCGAGCACGTCGAAGTCTGTTGCCTGCTTGAAAAAACTTGAATTATTCTCCAAAATCATTATACTGATATCGGGAGAACAACATTGGAGGAAATGATCATGGGTGCAACAGTCGCAACACGCGATAAGTCAAACAAGAAGTTCATGCTGCTATCGGCGATCGGTATTTTTATGGTCGTCGATCATCATACGTTTACGGCGTTTAATCTTTTGGGAGATTACCTCCCGTACAATTCGTTTTTTATGCCTATGTTCGTCTTTATCTCGGGCTATTTCAACAAGGTCGATAAAACGACCGATCTGTGGAAATATCTCGTTAAAAAGGTAAAGACGTTACTGCTTCCTTACATCGGATTATCACTGTTCGTTTTTGCGGTCCAACAGTTGATCAACTATATCAAGCTCGGAAACGAGATGGCGGCGCTTCCTTCGGACTATTTTTCGTTCGTTCTGAAGCGGATCGTGACCACCGGTACGTTCGGCGCCATCGTGGAGCCGATGTGGTTTGTTATCGCTTTGTTTTCCACGCTGATGGTCTATGCGGTCCTGAAGAAATTCCTGCATAAGATCAAAGCCTGGAACAGTTTTGTCATGCTGGCAGTCTTCATCGCACTTCACATTTATGTGGTCTGGCTGGCGAAAAACACGGATCCGGAAGCCCTTCAAAACTGGCTGGTCCCGTTGAAATGCTGTTTCTTCTTCCCTTTCATCGAACTGGGTGTCATTTACAGAAATTACCTCGAGAAACCGCATGCCGCCATGCCTGCCGGAGGCAAGATCGGCTTTCTTTTCGTGTTGCTTGCTTTGAATGCGATCCGCACAGCCTATATGCCGGCTGCCTATGACATCGCGTTTGACAGCATCGATGAAATGGCGGGTTTCACCAGTCCCTATCTGGTAACGCCTTTAGTGTCTTCGCTGATCGGTATCCTGTTCTGGCTGACGGCGGTCGATCTGGTTGCAAAGCCGGTCGGTGAGAGCCGTTTTGTGAACTACATGTCCTGCAACACGTTCTGGATCATGGGACTTCACATTATATCTTTTAACATTTTCAATTGTATCCTGATGGGGATCAATGGCATCGTCCGTATTCCGGAGTTTGATGTTGAAACTTTTCGGGAAACGGAGTGGTATTACTGGGGGATCAGCGGAAACATCAAGATCCTCTACGTTATGGCCGGAGTTTTGATCCCGCTGGGCATCAAATTCCTGTTTGACCGGATCCGGGCATGGATCATCGGAAAGATCGAAAACATGGCGGCGGATTCACCGGCAAAGAAAAAGCGTCTAAGCGTGATCGCATCGATCGCGTCCGCCGCAGTTTTTGTTTTGGCTGTCAGCCTGGTCTTTGTCCTGACGAGACCGAAGGAAACGAAGGTTCCCTATGATCCGGAACAGTTCGCCGCGATCGATACAGAAGAGCAAGAGGAAGATGACGAGCAGGAATACTTCGACTTAAACGGCGATGAAGATGCCGACCAAGATCCCGATGAAGACGCCGACGATCAGGGTGACGAGGAACCGGCAGGCGATCCGGAGGAAGAAGCATTGACCGATGAAAACGGGGATGCAGATACGGACGACGAAGAGCCGACAGATGAAAACGGAGACGAAGATGCGACGGACGAAGAACGGTCCGAAGCATCCGGCGAGGAAGACCCGGCTGTTGCAGATACGCAGGCAGGATCCGAAAACCAGGAGACGAAAGTCCAAAGCCCCGAGAAAGAGACAACACCGGAGACGAAGAAGACCGAAGCGGCGAAGCCGGATCATAAGAACACCTATCCGGTAAATGCCTATCTGGATCTGGCTTATGACGGAGGCGATTACCTGTCCGGCCCTTATTCGATCTACGGAAATGAGGGTTATAAGGTCACCATTCGCCGCAGCGACAGCGCAGAAGCAGCGGAAGCTTTTGACTCATTGTCCTACATGGGAATTCGTATCCTGGAGGATGAAGTCGCAGACGTGGATATCGCTGAGGCTGAGATCAAGAATATCAAAGTCGTATGCGACGGCGTTGCATTAAAACTCGATGTCGGAAACGGCACCGTGACCATGGATGGCGGAGCGATCGCATGCTTTTTCGATTGCTACGGGCCGGATGGTCAACTATATGATTTCAGCGGTAAAAACGAAATCGTGATCACATTTACCATGAAGGGGACGAAGTCCAGAAAATAAGGCACGGAGGACGGATAATGATCAAAGCAGCGATTTTCGACATGTTTGAAACTCTGGTGACACTGTTTGAAGGCAGAACATACTTCAGTGAGAACATAGCCGAGGATGTAGGCGTTCCGCTTACGGAGTTTCGGAAAGCATGGCATTCCAATGAGCATGACAGGACCATCGGAAAACTCACCATGAAGGAGGGCATTGCCCGCACGCTTCAGTTAATGGACATTCATGACGAGGCTATGGTCGAGAAGATCGCGCAAAAACGTATGGACGCTCTGGGCGATACGTTTCGCAACATTCCGGAGGAGACCCTGCAGTTGTTGAAGGATCTGAAGAAACGCGGTATCAAGATCGGCCTGATCAGCAATTGTTTTTCGGATGAATTTGAATGGATCAAAAACAGTCCGTTCTATCCGCTGTTCGATGCGCCGATGCTTTCCTATGAGCAGGGACTGGCGAAGCCGGATCCCGAGATCTTTCAGCGGATCCTCAGGAAACTGGAGGTCACGCCGGAGGAGTGCCTCTATATCGGCGACGGCGGTTCGAAGGAACTTTACGCAGCGAGAGAGGCCGGAATGAAGCCGCTTCAGGCCCTGTATTTCCATCATCTGGCGTTTGAACCGCACGTTCCCTGCGAGATCCTGCCGGAGTTCGCTCCGATCTGGAGACCCGCTGAGGTCCTGACATACTGTGAGCCGTAAAAATAATTTTAATTTCCTGCAGAATTCTGTTGAAAGATGTGTTATAATCATTACAGATGTTTTTGAAACCGTAATGAATCAGATTCGGAGAAAGAGGAAAGACCCTGATGGACACGAGGAAGTTTTACGAAGAGAAGATGTACGGCATCTGGCGTGAGGGCGAGAATGTGACGTACGAACTTCTCGGCGAGGATCCGGCGGCAGCGCCGGGCGCGGAAAAACCGAAAAACCCGTTTGCACCGATCGGCGGAGAACTGGTGAAGATCTGCGTCGAAGCAGGCGGAAGATCGTCTTCGTTTGTGATCCATGCATATATACCGACCGCGGAGCAAAGGGAAGCGTTTGCAAAGCGGCACGATCCGAGCGCGAAGTACAACGGACTTCCGTTTTTGATCTGCATGCACCCGATCTTTCCGAAGGACTATCTGCTGGAGCAGGGTGTGGCAGTCTTCTTCATGGATTGCTATCAGATCGCTTCGGATGATATCCGACGTGTCGGAGCTTTTTATGATATCTATCCTTATTCGTCCGATCCCGCGACGCAGACCGGCGGCCTGATGGCCTGGGCTTGGGGCGCGGCAAAAGTTTTAGATGCGGTATATGCAGGCCTGGATCGTGAGTTCGGCCTGGATGCCGAAGCATCCATGGTGACCGGCGTATCCCGCTGGGGTAAAGCGACCGCGGTCTGCGGAGCGTTTGAGAAACGTTTTAGCCTGACGATCCCGACCTGTTCGGGCGCCGGAGGATTAGCACAATACAATTATGTTTCCGAAGGCAGGACGTACGACCTTACATCGGTCGGCGGACCCGCGGAATATACATATTCGCAAAACGAACCGCTCAGCTGTCTGCAGTCCGATGCGGAGCGCGGCTGGTTCGTCGATCGGTTTTTGGAGTTTAAAGAACCATCGGATATTCCAATCGAGCAGGATGCATTGCCCGTAATGGCGATGGACCCGAACCGGTCCTACTTTATTATTGCCGCATACACCGGCGAGGATTGGGTCAATGCACCCGCTATGTGGGAGTGCTACAAAAAGGCAAATGAAGTCTACGAGGCAAATGGACTGTCGGATCATCTGGTCGTGCATTTCCATCTGCTCGGACATGCGGTGATCGAGGAAGACGTGAAACTCTTCCTACCGTATTTTGATCGCATGTATTACGGACTGGATGTGATGCCGGATCTCGCGCCGCTGAAGACGACGGCATTTGCGGGTCAGGAAGGAAATCAGAACTGAGAAAGAAGGAATAACAGAACAGGGCGCCGAAGCAGGCGAGACAGGATGAGAGATGCTGGAGAAGATCAAACGCACGCTCTTTTATGCGGATGTAGACAAAGATGCGTATAAAGCCATTCGAAATAAGATCGAGCAGTCCAATATCGTTACGATGACGATATTCTCTTTAGTTGCGTTCGTTCTGACCACGATCATGACGTTGCTTTACGTTTTCGTGATCCGTGCCATGTCGGAAGCCTGGGTCGTATTTATCTTCGGTGTTGCCGGTTCGCTGCTGATCTTTGTGCTTTCCGCGATGTGCCATACCTATCCGAAACTCAGCTATTTCAGCATCTATCTGGCCATCACGCTGTTTATGCTGTATGGTATCCTGATGGCGACAGTGTGCCGGCCGGGTGACGTGACGGTCACCTTCATGGTATTGATGCTGTTCATGCCGCTTTTGTTTGTGGACCGGCCCATCCGTTTGGTTGGTACGCTGGTATTCTATATCACGATCTTTTTGATCGCAGCTTGCAATACGAAGGACGGAAGAGTCCTGATGGCCGATGTTTCCAATGCGGTCATGTTCGGCTTGCTTTCGATCATCAGTGTGGTGATCATTGTCCGGGTGAAGGTCCACGGCTTTTTGCTGGAGTATCGCCTGCAGCATATGAGTGAGATGGATCAGCTGACCGGGCTTCACAACCGGAATTCCTACGAGTGGCATTTCAATGAGTATCCGCTCCGCTGTCGGACAGGACTCGGCTGTGTATATATCGATGTAAACGGCTTGCATGAGCTTAACGACGCCGAAGGACATAAGGCCGGAGACCTTATGCTGCAGACCATTGCGGGGCTTGTAAGACAGATCTTTGGCGGAAGGGATACGTACCGCATCGGAGGCGATGAGTTTTTGGCATATACCGTTGACTGGGAAACGACGACGATCGTGGAGAAGGCGCAAAAATTACAGGGGATGGTGAGCGAGGCAGGATATCGTGTCGCGATCGGCTGTGCATATCGTCCTGTGGAGATCCTCGATATGAATGCATTGACCATGGAAGCCGAACGGGTAATGTATCGGGATAAAGACGAATATTACCGGGTGACCGGTAAAAAACGCAGAGGAGCATGATCCTCGCATATACAAAACGAGTCGGAATGCCGGCTCGTTTTATTCGAGAAAAAAGCGGGAAAACGGGTCCCGCTTGAGAAAAGGAGAGTATACACATGACAGAGCAAGAGATCAAACAGGAGATCGAGGCGAAGATCAAAAATGGACCGCATGCGGTCCTGCCGGAGTACCGGTATGATACATTTGCCGACGGAACGGTCGTTCACGGAAAGAAAAAAGGTCACCTGCCGCCGATGGGCTGGAACAGTTGGAATGCATTCGGCACGAATAACACGGAGGCCCTGACGAGACAGATGGCGGACGCGCTGGTCGCACTGGGCCTGGATCAACTGGGATATCAGTATGTAGTCCTGGACGACGGTTGCTATCAGAATACGCGTGAGAATGGGCTTCTGGTCAGCAACGCGGAGCGTTTTCCGAGCGGTTTTAAGGCGATGGCTGATTACGTGCACGAGCGCGGCTTAAAGTACGGAATGTACAACGATATCGGTGTCCGCCTGTGCAGCGCGGCCTATGTCGGAACTTGCGGTTTCGAGGATGTCGATGCCAGATCCTACATTGGCTGGGATGTCGATTTCCTGAAGGTCGATAACTGTTTCTATCTCTGGGACAATGCTACATTTTCCGATAAGCAGAACGCGCGCTATGTGTTCGCACCGGCCATTCGGTCGATCCGCGTGTTCGGAAGCGGCTTTGATAAAACTTACAGCGCGCTTAAGGACGGTGAGATCCGCGGCGGCTGCATCGTGAAGACTTCGGACTGCGTGACGAGTATCGGCACCTATGACGGTACCGGTCCCGGACCGTCTCCGGTGGGCGCACGCAGCGGTGAATTGGTGTTCAACGTGAGTGTTCCGAAGGCCGGGGATTACACCCTGGAGATCGAGTACGCGACTTCCCGTGAAGAAGGACAGGGCAGCTGGCTTCAGGTCGCGGTCGGCGAGAAGACGACAAAACTCGCATACGACGGTTTCGTTCCGGAGACGCCGGTGCGCACCGTGTTTGAGACATTTTCCGGTATCACCGTAACCCTGGCAGAAGGTGCGAACGTGGTGCGTCTCATGAACCACCGCCGCCAAGAGAACACCCTGACTTCCTACGCGACCCTGGTCAATGAACTCAATAAGGCGAAGCCCGGTCACGACATCCTGCTTTCCATCTGTGAATGGGGTAAAACGCAGCCACAGAACTGGGGATACAAGATCGGTGATACCTGGCGTATCCTGAACGATATCACTTTCCGCGTCGGTAGCGACGGAGATCCGGGCGTCGGAAATTGGAAAGATGATTACACGCCCAGCGTGACCACGCAGTATGACAAGGCAGTCATCATGGATGAATTCGCCGGTCTGGATAAAGGCTGGAACGACCCGGATATGCTGATGATCGGCATGAACGGGCTGACCGAGACGATGTGCAGAACGCATATGGCCATGTGGTGTATGTTGAATGCTCCGTTGATGCTCGGATTGGATCTGCGCCGCGTGAAGGTCGGTGATTGGATCTATAATATCATCGCCAATACACGCTTGATCGCATTGAACCAGGATGCCCTGGGCGTGCAGGCGAAGCGTATCTACAGCAGCATTCCCGGAAAATACGCGCCGGATCGCGAATATCTGACCGACATTGACCGCGTGGATATTCTGGCGAAGCCTCTGTCGGACGGATCGGTGGCGCTTTCGTTTATCAACGTGAGTGAGACCGAGAAGACGGGAGATTATTCCGTGGATGTGACTGCGATCCTGGCAGGCATCGGGGCGAAACTTCCTGCGGGTCATAAGTGGAACGCGGGAGCGAAGAGTTTCACCGTTACGGATCTCTGGACCGGAGGGGTCAGCGAGAATACGACCGGAGTCTTCGGCGTTTCGAGACTGGATGCTTGTGACAATGTGACGATCCGCGTCACCCCGAATGCCTAGGCAGACGGAAGCGACCGAGGTCGTCGAACTAGCCGGA
>JAFZPG010000003.1 GCA_017550425.1 Lachnospiraceae bacterium
GAAGTCCATCCAGGACGGCGATTTCTTTACGAACGAGGGCCTGATGGCGGCCGTGAACAACTGCAAGAAGAACGGTTCCGCGCTGCATATGTACGGCCTGGTCTCGGACGGCGGTGTCCACAGCCACAATACCCATATCTACGGGCTGCTGGAACTGGCAAAGCGCAACGGCCTTAATAAGGTCTATGTGCATTGCTTCATGGACGGCCGCGATACGCCGCCGGAAAGCGGTATCGATTATATCCGCGAACTGGAAGCGAAGATGAAGGAGATCGGAGTTGGCGAAATTGCGTCGATTTCCGGACGTTATTACGCAATGGACCGTGATAACAACTATGACCGCGTACAGAAGGCCTATGTGGCGCTCACGAAGGGCGAGGGCAACACGGCGAACAGTGCAGTGGAGGCGATGCAGGCATCCTATGACGACGGGAAGACCGACGAGTTCGTGATCCCGGTGATCATCTTAAAGGACGGGAAGCCGACCGCGACGATAAAGGACGGCGATTCGATCATCTTTTATAATTTCCGGCCGGACCGTGCCCGTGAGATCACGCACTGCTTCTGCGATGACGAATTTGATAAGTTCGACCGCGGACCGCGCCCGCAGGTGACCTATGTGTGCTTCACCGATTACGATCCGACGATTCCGAACAAGGAGATCGCGTTCAAGAAGGTGCTTCTTACCAACACCTGGGGCGAGTGGATTGCGAAGAAGGGGATGAAGCAGATCCGCATCGCGGAGACGGAGAAGTATGCGCATGTGACGTTCTTCTTTAACGGCGGCGTCGAGGAACCCAACGAGGGAGAGGATCGCATCCTGGTGCCGAGCCCGAAGGAAGTTCCCACTTATGACTTAAAGCCCCAGATGAGCGCACCGGAGGTCTGCGAGAAGATCCTCGAGGCCATCCGTTCCCAGAAGTACGACGTCGTCATCTGCAACTTCGCAAATCCCGACATGGTCGGACACACCGGTGTCCTCGAGGCTGCGGTCAAGGCCGTGGAGACCGTGGATACCTGTGTCGGTAAGATCGTGGATGCGATCAGGGAGGTGAACGGGACACTGTTCATCTGCGCGGATCACGGCAACTGCGACTGCATGGTGGATCCGGAGACCGGTGAGCCGCACACGGCGCATACGACCAATCCGGTTCCTTTCATCCTCGTCAACTACGATCCGGCCTACACGCTGGCGGAGAACGGGTGCCTTGCGGATATCGTGCCGACCCTCATCGAGTGCATGGGTGAGGAGAAGCCTGCCGAGATGACCGGCAAGTCGCTTCTCGTGAAGAAATAAAGGGCCGGCCCGATACAGGCGTCGGAGCGGTTTTGCATCGACCTAAATTTTTCGCTTGCATCGCGCGAATTATTATGCTAGAATAACCGATGCTGTGTAGAAATTTGCAAGGAGTTGTATAAAATGAATGCTTTATCCATCGTAGTCGGATTGTTATATGCTGTGATCTGCGTCGCCCTGGTGGTGATCGTCCTCTCTCAGGAGGGCAAGGAACAGGGACTTGGCGCGATCGGCGGCGGTTTTACACCTGATACCTATTGGAATAAGATCAAGGGACGTTCCCGCGAGGGGATGCTCAAGAAGATCACGGTACTGTGCTCCGTATTGTTCGTGGTCCTCTCGGTCCTCTTAAGCATGAGCTTCCTGTGATCGGACCAGAGTGAATCAGACCGCCGCGCAGATCCTGTGCGGCGGTTTTCATTTACATAGGAGAGAAAAATGCAGACAGGTGCTGGCGAAAAACTGATCGCCAACAACAAAAAAGCATATCACGAGTATTTCATCGAGGAGAAGTACGAGGCCGGTATCGCCCTGTACGGAACGGAGGTCAAATCCATCCGTCTCGGGCAGTGCTCGATCAAGGAGGCCTACATCCAGTTAAAAGACGGAGAGGCTCTGATCCTTGGCATGAACGTGAGCCCTTACGAGAAGGGCAACATTTTTAACCGGGATCCCCTCCGGGTGCGCAAGCTCCTGCTGCACAAGAACGAGATCCGGAAGCTTGCCCAGCAGGTTAAGGTCGACGGTTACACGGTCGTGCCGCTCAGGGTCTACCTCACGAAGGGACTGGTAAAGCTCGAGATCGGTCTCGCGAAGGGCAAGAAGATCTACGATAAGCGGGAGAGCATTGCCAGAAAGGATGCCAGGCGCGATGCGGAACGGAACTATAAAATGAGGCTCCGTTGAAATAAGACGGAAGAGCTTGAGCGATTATCTGGATATTGATATAATAATTTGCATAAAACGGTCGATATATATTTTGGAAGAATTCATACGACCGAAATATCGCACATTGACAATCGAAATATCATCACATTGTCTGGGTCAGTAAAGGTTTCGACAGGTCTGGTCAAAGCAGAGAAGCACGCGGAGCATGGTGGTGGTCTCCTAAATCCGACACCAAACAATAGATGCGAACAATCGTGTCGTAAAGGGCAGCTTCGGCCGCTCTGTCGCAATGGCTGCTTAATCCTTCGGGGTTAACGTCAAAGTGACACCCGGGCTGGAATGCCTGGGATAAGCCCACGGAAGTAACGCCGCTATAGCTTCCGGGGTTCAAAGAAAGCGGCTGCTCATCGGTGAGAAAGCTGTAGAGAGCCGGTGATAAGAAAAACTCTTCAGTCACACGGGAAGGAATCTGTTCGTCCGGTCGCCCGTGTTGTATGCAGACGGACTAAGCGTGTAGAAGGATGTCGCGAGCATGCTTGGACGCGGGTTCGACTCCCGCCTGATCCATCCGGTAAAGGGGCCGATGAATTGTTATTCATCAGGCTCTTTTATTTTGCCGGCATTCATGTTACTATTATTTCGTTTTTTGTATTGGAAACGCTATACACAAAAAGGGGGTATCGCAATGGCGGGAAAAGAAGTACCTTACAAGATCTATCTGGATGAGTCGGAGCTGCCGAC
>JAFZPG010000022.1 GCA_017550425.1 Lachnospiraceae bacterium
CCGTGACCCGGCAGCCTCTCGTTGTTTTTCAGGGACTGCCGCCCCCTATGCAGTCGATTATCCGGTTGACACAAAGTGCCGAAAATGGTACATTTTTGATGTAAAGGATTCTGATAAACGGATCGATGGCATGAAATAGGAGAATGAGTATGACGAACGATGAATTGAAGCATTATTATTTCGGAGCCTACAGTTTTGAGGAGACGGAGGATGGTTACCTTCAGGCATTTCAGTATTCGAAGGCGCAGATGGAATACTTTAAGGAGGCTTTTGATTTTTGGTATGACAGAAGTATGGCGTCTACATCTAAGACGATCGAAATGATTACAGAGGCAACGAAGATCTCCTTTGACTATAAGATCATTTGGCTGGGTTCGCCGGATAGTTTTGAACTTCAGGTGGACGGGCAGCTCACAAAGATCGAATACGTGCTGGATTTGATGTTGGACGGGAAACCGAGGCCGGATTTCTCCAAAGGGGAATTCCCGACGTGGGACATCCCGAAAGAGGGCAGAATAGAGTGGAATCTTCCGGAAGGAAAGAAAAATGTGGTGATCTACCTTCCTGCCGATGCAACGGTGCTTATTCGGGATTTTCAGTGTGATGCACCGGCGGAGAGACCGAAGAAAAACGGAAAAGTGCTTTGGCTCGGTGATTCCATTACCCAGGGGTTCGGCCCGCTGCGTTCCGGGCAGACCTATGTGACGGTTGCCAACAGGCTTTTAAACTATGATGTCCTGAACCAGGGGATCGGCGGATATGTCTACGACAAGAAGTCCTTAATGAAGATGGAGGGCTATCAGCCGGATAAGATCATCGTAGCCCTCGGGACGAACCAGTACGGTTCCGAGACCATGGTCGACGTGGAAGAGTACTATGAGACATTGATCGGGATCTACGGGGATCAGATTCCAATCCTGTGCATTTCCCCCATATGGCGGGGAGACCATCCGGAAGAGTTTGATAAGTTTGCAAGCTTCTGCGAGAATATCAAAAAGATCGCGGGCAGTTACCGAAATGTCACGGTCGTGGATGGATTTAAACTGGTTCCTCATCTGAAGGAATACTATTTGGATAATCTTCATCCCAACTGCCTGGGAACGGAGACCTACGGAAGGAACCTGGTCGAAGCTATGCGGCTTCAAGAAAATTGAAACTGAAAATGTTCTTCCTAAAACGAGAGGAAAGATAAACGCGCGCTCCGCAGGGGTATAATATGGCACTGGAAAAAAGTGTTTTAGACAGAGATAAAATAAGCATGCTTTTGCAGACCGAATACGGCCTGCACTTCATTGACCATAAGAAACTCGCCTTAGGCTCTGCGAATTGCTACAAAGTCCGATGCGAAGAGGGCGATTTTTTCCTCAAAGAGTATCAAAGCGACTTCACTATGGACCGGGTCGATCGCGAGGCGGACCTCGTTTCGTATCTGCGAGTCCGATGCTTTCCCGTCGCCGGTTTCGTAAAGACTCTGAACGGGGGCCATGCAGTCCTCTATGAGGGGCATGTGGTCAGCGTGCAGGACTATGTGGAAGGCAGGACCTATCTGAACGACCTGCCGCACACGCTGCTGATGAAGAGTGCCGGCTATTTGGGCCGCCTGCACACCCTGCTGAAAGACTATCCGTTGGAGACCGAGATGGACTACCGCTGGGCCGAAAGCATTTCCTCCGAAGCGGTCGCACGCAAGTTTGATGCTCTGCTGGTGACTCTCGAAGAGGAGAGGTCGGATCCGCAATATGCGAAGATCCGGGAAGATCTGATCTTCAAAAAGAACTTAATGGC
This sequence comes from Lachnospiraceae bacterium, assembly GCA_017550425.1. Classification (GTDB taxonomy): domain Bacteria; phylum Bacillota; class Clostridia; order Lachnospirales; family Lachnospiraceae; genus UBA1201. The sequence goes on from JAFZPG010000022.1 coordinate 1,786, forward strand.
CTGCATCGATGACTGGAAGCAGTTCTTCCGCGGGATCACATTTTCCGCGACCCACGGCGACTACACGGCCTGCCAGTTGATCTGCGGGGAGGATGACATCCGGGCGATCATCGATTTTTCGTCGGCGGGAAGGTTGCCCGTGGTCTGGGAGATCATGCGATCCTACATTCAGTCGGGCGGCGTCAGTCGCAGCGATACAAAACTCGATGTCGAAGATCTGGCCGCCTACGTTGCCGAGTACATGAAATACGCGCCGCTCAGCCGAAGGGATCTGGAGGCGATGCCGTACCTCTACCTGTTCCAGCTGACCCAGAGCAGCTACGGCTACAAAGAGTATTTGGTGACGAAAACGGAGAACCGGGAAGCACTGCTCGATTTCGCTTTTTGGCGAACCGGGATCTGCCGTGAGATCTATGGCCGGGCGAAGGAAATATCAAATGTGCTGACAGCGTCAATGAACTGACAGACGGATAGGGAAATAAAGGATAAACTTATGATCAACAACGAAAAAGATGTAAAAAACCAGTATGCTAAAGCAGACAACTTAAGCACTAGGATCTCCATTCATGACAAATATTCGACCAACAAGATGGGATTTGCCAATTGGATCTACTCCAACTATCGGATCGAGAAGGGCATGAAAGTTCTGGAACTCGGCTGTGGGACCGGATCCATGTGGAAGGGACATGAGGATCTTTTGACTACGTGCGGAGAGATCATCCTGTCGGATTTTTCCGAAGGTATGGTGGAGACGATCCGGACGAATCTCGGAGCACATCCGAACACCCGGTACCGCGTGATCGACATTCAGTCCATTCCGTTTGAAGATGCGACCTTTGATGTCGTGATCGCAAATATGATGCTCTATCATGTGCCGGATCTCGACCTTGGGCTTCGCGAAGTCAGAAGAGTTCTGAAACCGACCGGAACATTTTATACGGCCACCTACGGCGAACACGGCATCGTGGAATATTTGGCGTCTCTTCTCGGCGAATATGGGGTGAAGGATACGGCCAGCAAGGCATTTACATTGCAAAACGGCGGCAAGATCCTCGGAAAGCATTTTCCTAAGGTGGAAATGCTCCGCTATGAGGACAGTCTGGCCGTGACCGATGTTGACGATCTGGTGGATTACGCCTATTCCCTGGGCGGAATGACTTCGCTGGCGCAGATCCCGCGTGAGACATTGCGAGAGGTATTCCAAAGGAACATGAAGAACGGCATCCTGAGCGTTCCCAAGGAATACGGGATGTTTGCAGCAACATCGGACTGAGGTAATGGGTGAGATCAGATGAGTACGGAAACTATGAAAAAACTGGCGGTGCTCTTTCCGGGCATCGGATACCATTGTGATAAACCTTTGCTGTATTACAGCGCCAGACTTGCGCGGGGAGCAGGCTATACGGAGCAGATCCGGATCGAATACGAATACCACGGAGGAAATCTGAGGAAAAATCCGGAGTTAAAAGAAGAAGCGTTGGAGGTGCTTTTCCGTCAGGCGGAGGAGGCGCTTTCCCGGGTGGACTTTCGCAGTTATGACGAGGTTTTGTTCCTTTCGAAGAGTATCGGGACCGTCATCGCCTGCAGATATGCCGAAACATACGGTCTGAAATGTAAACAGGTCCTGTATACGCCGCTGGAGGAAACGTTCCGTTTTCCTACGGAAAATGCCGTCGCATTTACCGGAACGGCGGATCCCTGGGTGGAACGGGACCGAATCCCCGAACTGTGTCAACAGGCGGGCGTTCCGGTCACGGTCTTGCCGCAGGCCGATCATTCGTTGGAGGTCTGGGACGCGAACGGGACTCCGGATATCCTCCGGAGCCTGCAATACCTCATGCAGGTCATGGAAGCGACGGAAAGGTTTCTGTGAGATACGGTTTTTTACGAAAAACAGAAGAAAACATGAGGAGAAGGTAGAAAGATCATTCGAAAAATGGTATAATATGGGAAAAGGGTGACGGGCAGTCCGTTTCACCCGCGATCGGAATATACAGGCATGACGGAATAGAAATGAGAGAGGAGACATTCCGGATGAATTATGATGGATTCATATCTCACTTGAAAACAGTGGCCAGTGTGCTGTCAGTTAGTCTGAACCCGGATGGGACCTGCGGAAAGATCCTGCTGGAGGCGGCCAATGATGCCTACCTTCAGACGATCCACACACGTCGGGAGGATTTTGTGCCCGGACGGCCGTATGATCTTTACGTTCCTGCCGACCGTAATTACGAGGCGATGAGTTATCGCTGCGTGAAGGAAAGCCGGATGATCCACGCTTATGTGGACGCCGGCCAGTACAACGCGTGGATGGAGATCTACATGCTTCCGCTGGTCTCGGACGAACCCAATAAGGGTTACTATTTGTTTTCCTACGATATGTCCGAGAAGTTTGATGCGGAGCGCCTGGCGGATGTTCCGCCCGAAACGGCCATGCAGATGTTATCGATCAGCGTGCGTCTGCGGGACAATTCGGATTTTCAGGAGGCTATGAACGCGATCATCCGGGATATCCGTTTGTATTGTGAAGCGAACCAGTGCTGTATCATCCTGACGGACTTCCGGAAGCGCTCCAGTTCCATGCTTTGCGAGAGCGTGGCCGAAACCGAGCAGATCATGGACCGGGAGATCCTCGAAGCGGATTTCTTCTTCCCGATCATCGAGATCTGGGACCGGATGACTTCGGAAAGCAACTGCTATATCATCCATGATGCAAAGGAACTGGAACAGCTCAAAGAGAAAGACCAAATGTGGTACGAATCTCTGAAAGCATCCGGCGTATACAGTTTGGTGCTCTATCCGCTGAAAGCAGGCGGTGAGACGATCGGCTTTATCATGGCGACGAATTTCAACAGCGAGCGTACGCTGGCGATCAAAACGAACCTCGAGGTGGCTACCTTCCTTCTGGCGGCCGAGATCGCAAATCGTCAGTTGTTCACGCGGATGAAGATACTGAGCGATACCGACCTTTTGACCGGTCTGTATAACCGTAATGCCATGAATAACCGCGTGTCGGATATCGTATCGGGAACAGCTCCTCTGACTGCTGACTATGGCGTAGTATTTGCCGATCTGAACGGCCTTAAGAATGTCAACGATGAGGAAGGCCATGTGGCCGGTGACCAGTTGTTAAAGGATGCGGCGGATGTGCTTCGCGCCACCTACACCTCCGAATGCAGCATTTTCCGCGTAGGCGGAGATGAGTTTATGGTGCTCGTGGAAGGCCACACGGAGGAAGAGTTCGTACAGCTTACGTTGAAACTGCGTGAGAATTGTGAGGCGACCCGTCATGTGCGGATGGCGATCGGTACTTTCTTCAGTCCGGCGTCGGAGGATATCCGCGTGGCTTTGCATAACGCGGATGAAGCCATGTACCGGGATAAGAGGGACTATTACGACCGTCATCCGGAACTGAAGAGAAGAATATAATATCTTATCATAAAAAATACAGGAGGTTTTATCATGAAGTTTTATATTTGTAATCATTGCAAGAACATCATCATCAAAGTGAAGGATTCCGGAGTTCCGGTCGTATGCTGCGGCGAGAAGATGAGCGAGATCGTTGCGAACACAACGGACGCGGCATTCGAGAAGCATGTTCCGGCAGTGACCGTGGACGGAAGCAAGGTTACGGTCAGCGTCGGTTCGGTAGCGCATCCCATGATCCCCGAACATTACATCCAGTTCATCCTGCTGGAGACCACAAATGGTTATCAGGTGAAGAATCTGAAGCCGGGTGAGGCTCCCGTGGCTGAATTCATTCTGGCCGACGGCGAAAGCGCTGTAGCCGCTTACGAGTATTGCAATCTTCATGGCCTGTGGAAGGCTGATATCTGATTCGGAGTTTTGTTCATGCAGGAAACGATTCTTGAAATCAAAAACCTTACCAAATACTACGGAAAGGTAAAAGGGGTAGAGGATCTCTCTCTTTCTTTGTATAAGGGAGAGATCTTCGGCTTTATAGGACCCAACGGCGCCGGGAAATCCACGACGATCCGTTCGGTCATGAACCTGATCAATAAGAACTCAGGCTCGGTCCTGTTTCACGGAAAAGAACTGCTTCGGGATGATGTGGAGGCGAAAAGCAAGATCGGTTATCTTCCCAGCGAGGTCTTTCTTTACGATGATCTGACCGTAAAAGGCATCTTCGATCATCACGAGAGTTTTTACAAAAAGTACGGAAAGATCGAAGCGATCCGTGAAAGAAGAAAAGAACTGGTCGCGCGTTTGAAACTCGACGAGACACGGAAGATCGAAGATCTGTCTTTGGGAAATCTGAAAAAAGTCGGGATCATCCTGGCGTTGATGCATGGTCCGGAACTGATCATCATGGACGAACCGACCAGCGGCCTGGATCCCATCATGCAGAGTGTATTTTATGATCTGTTGAAAGAAGAACGGGAGAAAGGAACCACCGTTTTTTACTCGTCGCATATCCTGAGCGAAGTCTCGAAGATCTGCGACCGTGTCGGCATTATCCGAAGCGGCCGCCTCATAAAAGCGGGATCGGTCGATGAGGTTCGTGATAAACAGTTAACATTTGTGACCGTTACAACCGACGATCCGGATGCCCTTGTGAATGCGCTGGGCGTGAAACTGCTTTCCAAAGAAGGAACTACCGTTCGCTTTGCGAATGACATGTCGGATGATGACCTGATCAAAAAACTGGCGGCGTTCCGGATCCGTAAGATCCTGATCGAAGAGGCAACACTCGAAGAGATGTTCATGCATTATTATACGGAGGATCAGGAAGATGCAAAAACGTGAATTAAGAGTCAATCTCAAGGGCTTTCTGATCTGGACCGGAATCATGCTGGTGCTCCTGCTCCTGATCTATCTCGTCTATCCGTCCATCGTAGGTGACGACAACGGGAGTAAGATCGATGAAATGGTAAAGGCATTTCCGCCGGAGATCCTGAAGGCGTTTAATATGGATATCGCCGGGCTGGATACCGCATTTGGCTGGCTGAAATCCGAAGGCTTTGTATTTTTGTACCTGATCATCGGTATCTACAGTTGTCTTCTGGGCTCCACGATACTGCTGAAAGAAGAGAGCGAAAAGACCATTGAATATATGGCCTCGCTTCCGATCACAAGACGCAAAGCAGCCATCGATAAGATCATCGTTTCGCTGTTTTATATTCTTGCGATGATCGTGGCCCTCGGCGTGTTTAACGTGATCGCGCTGAATATTACGGAAGATCCCGACACGATGCAGTTGGTGCTGCTGAGCATTACGCCCGTGTATCCTGCGGTCGTGTTGTTCGCGTTGGGTTTGTTCCTGTCCACATTTACCCATAAAACGAAGAAAATGCTGGGCATAAGCATCGGCCTTGTTTTTGCCGCCTATATCTTGAGCGTGATCTCGGAAATGGGAGCATCGGTGGAAGGTTTTAAATATCTGTCTGTGTTTACGCTCGCGGACTCCCGTTGGGTCATCACGAATTCCGAACTCAGACCGGTCTATCCATTGATCAGTTTGGCACTTTTTGCGATCCTGATCATCCTTTCGCTCGTGCGATATCAGAAGAAAGAACTTGTGTAAGAAACAGGGGGGTTACCCGATATGATCAGAAAGACCATGCGATCCGCTGCGGCCTTCGCCTGCATCGCGATGCTGCTGACCGGGTGCGGGGTAGTTGATCCGGTTGCAAAAGAAAAACTCCCTGTGGAAACGATCGAAGACAGGGAGCAGGATACGACAGGCGAAACGCCGACGGAAGATATGGCGACGCAGGCGGAGGTTCCGGAAACCGATACCGATGCTTTGGAAGACACGCCGAAAGAAGTGGCGGTCTACGTGGAAATGCAGCCCGGAAGCGGTTTGGTATCGATCAACAAATGGTATTTTCCGGATAAAAAGTTTCGTGAATATGTCTCCTCAAAGTTCGATACCGACCGGGACGGAAAACTTTCTTTAGAAGAAATCCGGTCCGTGGATAAGATCGAAGTAAAAGAGGCAGACATCCAAAATCTGAAAGGCGTGGAGTTTTTCACGGAACTGAAGGAATTGATGATCAGCAAGAATCAATTAAGCTCGCTGGATGTCAGCATGAACCGTAAACTGGAAGTTTTGGACTGTTCGCTGAATCAACTGACACAACTGGATCTGAGCGCTAATCCGGAACTGAAGGAACTGAATTGTTCCGATAATATGCTGACAGGAATCTCCCTGGACCCCGATACGGCGCTCAGGGAACTGACTTGCGACGGAAACTCGATCGCGACACTGAATCTGAGCGGTTGTGAGACTCTGGAAGAATTGCACTGTACGTATTGTGAAATGACGGTCCTGGATGTGACCGGCTGTGAGGCACTCAAAACGGTGTATTGCAATAACAATCATCTGAAGGCGCTGGATGTGAGTACAAATACGGCGCTGGAGACGCTTTGCTGTGCCGAGAACGAATTGACCGAGCTGGACGTGAGCGCCAACACAGACCTTTCGGATCTGCGATGCGCCTATAATCGCATCACCGCATTGGATGTGAGCGTAAACACGGCACTGGAGACGCTCGGCTGCTCATTTAATGAATTGACCGGGCTGGATGTAAGCCGGAATATGGCGCTGACGGATCTCGGTTGCGCGTATAATCAACTGACGAAGCTCGATGTGCATCGTAACACGGCCCTTACGGAACTGTTGTGCTACGGAAATCAATTGACCGAGCTGGATGTGAGCAGGAATCGTGCGCTCGTTATACTCAGTTGCGCATTTAATCAACTGAAGACATTGAATGTCGGATACAATCGAAGCTTAGTGGCATTGTATTGCGATTCGGCGGTTCAACTCAGAAACGTCGGCAGAGATGTCGCTGTTATTCGATACTGAGGGAATGAAAAAAGGCAGGTAGCTGGAATGGAAGAGACAAAAGTTCACATCCGGAAACTGGGAAATTATGTCAGATGGCTTGTAGTTATCGCAGAAGTCGTTTTGATCGGCATCATTCTGTTTGCGCTGGTCGCTGCAGGCTATGCGTTGTTTAATCCGAAACTCCTGGGCGATACGAACGATATTTGGGCCATATTTGAGGAGGAAAACTCGATCCTGGTCAATATAGCGATCGCTATGGAAAATATACCCGAGAACATCCGGATCATGCTCGGCGCACTCGCCTGGGCGATCTCCATGGCGGGAGTGTTGATCGTGGTCCATAAGATCGGTAAGATCTTCTCTGAAATGGTTCAGAGCGAGTCGCCGTTCACGGATCAGGTCGCGAAGGACCTTAAGAAGGCTTCCGTGGGCATCCTCATTTTGGCATTGGTGGACATATTGCCGGCAGTGATCCTGTTTTTGTTCGTTCGCCTGTTTGCCTATCTTTTTGAATATGGCGCCGCCATACAGAAGCGGGCTGACGAAACGAACCGCATTCAGGAGGAGATGATCCTCTCGTTTGCAGAGATCACGGAAAATAAATCCGGCCAGACCGGAAAACATGTTAAACGCGTGGCGGAGTACTCCCGGATCCTCGCGATCGAACTCGGAATGGATCCGGAGGAGGCGGATCGCCTCCGCCTGGCATCCACGATGCACGATATCGGAAAACTCCTTGTGCCTTCCGAGATCCTGGATAAGCCTGCAAGGCTTACCGACGAGGAATATGCCGAGATCAAAAAGCACACGACATACGGCGGGAAATTATTAAATAATGTTGAGGGAGAAGTGATGAAGGTGGCCAGAACGGTTGCACTCGAACACCATGAGCGTCCGGATGGCCGAGGCTACCCCGAGGGCAAACAACAGGAGGCAATCAGCATCGAAGGCAAGATCGTCGCCGTAGCAGATGTGTACGATGCGCTTACGAGCCGTCGCAGTTACAAGGATGCCTGGGACGACACAAAGGCATACGATGAGATCGTTAAAGGAAAGGGCACGCAGTTTGATACTGCCGTTGTCGAGGCCTGTGAGCGGGTTTATCCTCAGATCAATGAAGCAAGGCTGAGTTTGCAGGATTCAAACTGAGATATAGCCCGAACAGGAAGAGAGGAAGGGAAAATGAAACAATATATCAGAAGGATCTTATCAGTTGCATGGATGGTCGTGATGATCGGCATCATGGCAGGTTGCGGTAAGGCGAATAACAACGAAACTACCGCACCGGTCGAAGAGAGCCCGGAAGCATGGACCGCGGAGCCGACAACCGCGGAGCCGACGACCGCTGCGCCGACGACCGTTGCAGAAACGACCGCGGAGCCGACAACGGAGCATCCGAAGATGGACGTACCGGAGTATCGCTTTGCATTGATCGACCAGGCGAAGATCGGCGAACGTTATTATTCGACTTTTTTCCTGGAATTTGATAAGCCGGGTTACTACATTTCCGACTCGACCGGAAAATCCAAATATTTCGAGAAGGAGAACGCAGATATTAAGTATTCCGCTCCCGTGAAGGTCTTCCAGTGGATCGAGGATGTCGAAGGGGATCTGGTGGACTACAAGGTAGCTCTTATTTTTGCGTCGAAAGAAGAGAAGAAGGTGCCGAAGCAGAACCTGGCATTTCAGGTTCCGGTACGCTATCAATATGAGAATAAAGACACGGTCTATATTGACACAATGACCTTTATGGTGAATATCCCGATCGAGGAGATGGGCTTCGATAACCTGGCACCGAATTCTCCCGTATGTTTGGGCGGACACTATTTGGGAATTGATAACAAACAAGTCGCAGGTACTTCCTCCGGTATTACGGTCTCAAATAAAGGACGCGAGTATACTGTCATGGAGTTTTCCTTCATCCGGCTCTCGTTTGAGAATGTCGATATGAAGGAACTTTCGAGTCATCTCGCGTTAGCACGATACGATGCAACGACGAAATCGTTTAAAAATTTCACGGCGCCGGAGGGCTTTGAACCGTATATTACTTACCGGCAGACCACGGAAGATGGTCTTCAATACATTCGGATCGGCATCGGCCTTTCCTATCCGAAAGGCACTGCGGGAAAATTCGATTTCAAAAAAGAGATCGGGAACAATATGGTTCTGGTTTACTTAAAGGACGGCCAGGTCGTATATTACGCTTACTTTAAATAAAGTACTTGAAAAAGAGGTTCGGAATATGAAAGAGCCAAAACATTATGACTGCCTTATCATCGATGATGAGCAGTTGCTGGCGGACAGCACCTGTGAATATTTTAATATGTTCGACGTAAAAACGGCGGTGGCTTACGATGGCATCGGGGCCCGGAAGTTTTTGAACGAGAATGAGGTTTCGCTGATCCTGTTGGATATCAATCTCGGAAAGGGCAGTGGCTTTGAACTGTGCAAGACCATCCGCGAGACTTCGGATATTCCGATCCTTTTCGTTTCGGCCAGAAACACGGATGATGACAAACTGATCGCCCTGAACATCGGCGGGGACGATTATATCGAGAAACCATATTCCTTAGGCGTTCTGTTGGCGAAGGTCAAGGTAACGCTGAAGAGATACGGTAAAACGGCCGGGGCTTCTGCCGCGGAAGAAAAAGAATACATCAACGGCGATCTGAAGATCGACCGTGTCAATAAGTGTGTCTATCTGAAGGGTGAACTTCGTAAGCTTACGAGCATGGAATTTGCGCTTCTGGACTATCTGTCCCGAAATCCGGGACGTCTCATTACGAAGCAGGAACTCTTTGATAATGTCTGGAAAGACCGGTTCACTTCCGACGGGACCCTGAACGTGCATATCCGCCATCTGCGTGAAGCAGTGGAGGACGATCCGAAGGATCCGAAACGCATCACGACCGTCTGGAAGGAAGGTTACAGGTGGCAGGAGTTATGAGAAAGAGATTGTTTCTGATCGTCATCCTGCTGCTGATCGCTGCGGAGCTGATCATTGCTATGCTGCTGATCCGGTCGGTCCGGGTCGAAAAACAGGATACGGTAGCTTATAACAGTTGCCGAAAAGAGATCGAAATGAACTTCGGGGAGCCGAAAAACTACCCGAATGAACTTGCTTATACGATCATAGATAACGAAGGTACCGTCCTGCATCGCAGCATGGGCGGCGCTTCGGATTCGGTCAATGCAGCTGCACAGAATAACGATGCAGTGTATGATCTCAAGGTCGGCGGCGAGATCGTCGGAAAGGTCATCTTTAAGACAAAGGTCGCCGAATCCTTCGACCGGGCGCGGAATCTGCTCATGATCGACATTCTGGTATTTACCGCTTTGGAGATGTTGGTGACGGTTCTTTATTACCTGAACCTGCGCCGAAAGGTAGTTCGGCCGTTTGAACAGTTGAATGAATTTGCGGTACGGGTTGCCGGCGGCAATCTGGACATTCCTCTGGACATGGACCGGGGGCATGTGTTCGGCAGTTTTACCGAGGCTTTCGACCTGATGCGGTCGGAACTTAAGAAAGCCCGAATCGCCGAAAAGAAGGCAAACGACGATAAAAAAGAGACCATAGCGAAGCTGTCCCACGATATCAAGACTCCGGTCGCTTCCATTAAAGCAACGGCAGAACTGGGGTATGAGCTGAGCTCAGAGGAACGGACGAAAGAGTATTTTCACCGGATCCGCGAAAAATCCGACCAGGTCACCGCGTTGACGGATAACCTGTTCCATTCGAGCGTTCAGGATGTAACGGTCATCTCCGTAAATCCGACCTTGCAGCGTTCGCTTCCGATTGCAGAACTGATCCGAAATGCGGATTATATGAATAAGGCGGGAGATTTTTCTGTTCCTGACTGTATGGTCTTCATCGATAAACTGCGCCTGCAACAGGTGTTTGATAATATCTTTATGAATTCTTATAAATATGCGGATACGCCGATCGATGTCGGGATCCGGAAAGAAGAGGACTACCTGATCATCCGCGTGCAGGACCACGGACCCGGCGTGAAGAAGGAGGAACTCGCGGTCCTGAAGGAAAAATACCGTCGCGGCAGCAATACGGCCGAAAAGGAAGGCGCGGGTCTGGGCCTGTTCCTGGCGGACTATTTCATGCAGCAGATGAACGGAAAACTGGAGCTTTCGAGCGAGGATGGCTTCACTGTGACCATATACATCCGGACCGGTGAAATGTAAAAAACGAATTAAGAACTATTTAAGAGTTGCTTAAAGACGCTTAAGAGTTGAAAAACTAAGATAAGGGTGTAAACAAGAAAACAGGAAGGAACGCAGCCGAAACGGCGGGCGCTCCGCCCAACATAAAAAGGAGACCCTTATGAGAAATATCATTGAAACAAAGAAACTGTGCAAGACATTTTCCAACGGCGGCGTGCAGCAGCACGTCCTCAAGAATATCGACCTTCAGATCCGTGAAGGTGATTTCACGGTCATCATGGGCGCTTCGGGCGCCGGCAAATCCACGCTTCTGTATGCATTGTCCGGAATGGACCGCCCGACCCTCGGCGAGGTGCTCTGGAACGGCGAGGACATCGCGAAGAAGTCATCCGATCAGCTGGCCCTGTTCCGCAGAAAGAACTGCGGCTTCGTATTCCAGCAGACCTACCTGGTCGACTCCATGAGTGTTCTGGATAACGTCCTGGCGGCCGGCCTTTTGGTCGAAAAAGATAAGAAAAAAGTGACGGCAAAGGCAAAAGAAGTCCTGACCAGTGTCGATCTTCCCGAAGGCCTTTGGAATAAGTTCCCGACGCAGATCTCCGGCGGCGAGGCACAGCGTGTCGGCATCGCCAGAGCCCTGGTCAACCATCCCGGCGTCATTTTCGCGGATGAGCCGACCGGCGCCCTGAACTCACAGACCGGTAAGGATGTCCTGAATGCATTGACCCGATTCAACGAGAGCGGCCAGTCCATCGTGATGGTCACCCACGACATCACCAGCGCGAGACGCGGCAATCGCATCCTGTACGTGAAAGACGGTGAGATCGCCGGCGAACTCAAACTCGGAAAATATGTTTCCGGCGATAAGGATCGCCATTCCATGCTGAGAGATTTCCTCAGAGAAATGGGGTGGTAAGATGAGTAAAGAATTTTTATTGGCTCGTTCCCATTTCAAGAAAAACCGGGGCACATCCATCGGCCTGCTGAGTCTGATCCTTCTGGCTGCGACGCTCCTCACGATCTCCCTTCTTACGATCTTTGATGCCTATCCGACTTCAGCAAAAGAAGGCAAGCGCCTGAACGGCGGCGATGGCTTTTTGACCCTGAGTTTTGACATGGAAGGGATCTCCGAAGATGTGCTTAACGGTATCCTGACGAAATATACGACGGAACATGAGATCCACAGAGGTCTGGAATACCAGAGTATTTCCGTGCCCTTCGGAAACGGAGAGATGGTCATTGATCTGCATTTCATGGCGGCGGATGCATACGAGGCAGAGCTGGGTCGGATCGAGATCATTGACGAAGATCCGACCATCACATCCGACTATATCTACCTGCCGTATCAGTACTATACCTCCGGCAGCACCAAGATCGGCGATACCTTCGAATTCTCCATGAAAGGCAACAAGGAATCTTTTAAGGTAAGAGGTTTCCTCAATTCCACCTATGGAGCTTGCAACAACACCGGATTGTTTATCTTCTTCGTGGATCCGGCTTCGTATGACAGGCTGATGGAGCGTGACGGCGCCAGCGAAGCCGCATTCATGGTCGTCTACAAGTTGAAAGAGGGAGTGAAGAATTCGGCTTTCTATATCGCATTTACCAACGCCGTTAAGACGATCAACAGCCGTACCCAGGTTGGCGGCAGTTCCTTTGATGATGCAATCTATTTTCGGAGTTTCATGTCGCTGATCATTGCGATCTCCTTCATCGTTGTTTCGGCGATCATCCTGATCGTTATCATCCTGATGTTGGCGAACTCGATCGCGAATTTCATTCGTGAAAACATGAAGACGATCGGATCTTTGAAAGCGATCGGATACACGGGAGCCGATATCCGGAATTCGCTGCTCATCCAGTTCCTGACATTGGCCGTGGCAGGCAGTATTGCAGGGATCGCGCTCGGCTATCTGGCCATGCCGGTCGTTGCCGGCATCGTTATCGCCCAGATGGGTATGCCGTACAGCGTTTCCTTCAATGTGCTCGCAACGATCTGTCCGGTGATCTTCATCCTGCTCTTCGTGCTCCTGGTCACCATGCTTGCATCCCGCAAGATCGGGAAGATCGATCCGATCATTGCGCTTCGCGACGGACTGGCCGGCCACAATTTCAAAAAGAACCATGTGCGTCTGGATCGTTCCGGTCTCGGAGTGAATACGAGCCTTGCGTTAAAGACCATGTTTGCGAACCGCAAGCAGAATATCATCACCTTCTTTGTGGTCGGATTTATCATGTTCGTTTGTACCATCGGACTGATGATGTATGAGAACTTCAGCCGGAATCCCAAATTGGATTTTCTCTATGCGGAAAGATGCAGTGGTGTCTTGGGCGTGAACAGCGAGAAAAAAGCGGAAGCAAAAGAGTACCTGGAAAACAGGACGGATGTTTCGAACGTGCGGCGTGCCTTGAACATCCACTTGTATTATGGGGCGGAAGATCACCTGTTCACCTTCATCTTTGATGACACCGATAAGATGAACAACAAAAATGTCTGCTACAAGGGCAGACTGCCGAAGCATGACAATGAGATCACGGTCAGCGGTAAGTTCGCTGACGAACAGGATCTGGAGATCGGAGATGAGATCAAACTGAATTACGGCGCGAAAACCGCATCGTATGTTATCACCGGTTTCATGCAGACGGTCAATAACCTGGGTCATGAAGCGATCATGAGTGAAGCTGCGGCAAGCCACTTGATGGATTTTGAGCGCGCTCCCGGTTATCTCTGGTTTGACTGCGACGGAAAAGACAAGACGAACGAGATCTTCCGGGATGCGGAAGCGGAGTTTGAAGGTTATATACTGTCTACCATGAATTATTATGAGGTTTTGGACGGAGCATTGACCACGTTCCAAAGCATTTCCCTGTTGATGCTCATCCTGGTCTGCGTGATCTCGGCGATCGTGATCCTGCTGGTACTGTTCCTGCTGGTGAAATCGCTGCTCTACAATAAGAGAAAAGATTACGGCATCTACAAGGCTCTCGGATATACCTCCAACAGCCTGATCCTGCAGACGGCCATCAGTTTTATGCCGTCCATCATCCTTTCGGTGCTGATCTTCTCCGTAGTATCTTTCTACGCGGCCAATCCGTACCTGAATATCTTCCTGAGTTCTTTCGGTATCGTGAAGAGTGCGTTTGATATCCCGATCCCCGGATTGGTTCTGATCGGAGTCGGCGTCATCGTGCTGGCCTTCCTGTTTTCGGTATGGCAGGCACGCAGGATCCGCAAGATCGAAGCATACAACATGCTGCTTGCAGAATAAACGAATAGAATCCCGGGGGTGCCCCGCAAAGGCACCTCCGGGATTGACTTTTTGGGGGATTCATGGTAGTATCAACGGTAGGTAATGGTTTCGGAATTTATGATTTGCATACTAAGTTTTTGGAGGAGGAGATTATGAAAAAAAGGAGAAGTTTATTTAAGGGAATGGTGATGCTCGCCATGACGCTGATCGTCGTTTGGACGAGCGTTTCGTATGTTCAGGCGGATCTGGGTTGTCATCCGGATTATAAAATCAGCCTCGAGAACGTACCGGCAGGATATTATTGCGCGATCATTACGAATGCGAAGGGTGATTCACGTGGTGCCACTTTGCCACACGATTTCTGGGAAGACCGGGAGATCCGAAACAGTGAATTACGGTTGAAACAGGTGGATAGAGAAACGGTCGAAGAGTATCTGAGTAATTTCTACTATGAGGGCTGGTTCTATTTTCCGAATACTTTATTGTATAATTCACGTGGCCCTTGGAATTTTGATACTCATAAATATCCGTTTCCCGGTAGGATCCTTACGATCTCACCGGAGGGTGAAGTAATCATGAGCGAGACCATGGAATATGGGCAAAACTATACCTACGATGTTCAAAAGGGACAATTTGTGAACTTAGGCACGTTAGGTTTTCTCGGATCATTGCTTAAGTATGTTTTGATCTGCTATATCCTTACCCTGTTGATCGAGTATGCGGTCTTAGGATCCTTCGCTTTTGTTCGGGTACCCGCGAACCGAAAGAAGTTTCTGCTTGTTAACACCGTGACGAATATCCCGCTGAATCTGATCCTTTATAGTGTATATTCTTCTGGGATCGATCAGAGAAACTGGTTTATCATGTTTTATGTTTTGGAGGTCACCATTATGATCGCCGAAAGCGCGTACTATGCCAAAAACCTTGTGGACCGGGAAGGAAAGAAGCGGCCCAAGACTGCGATCCTTTATGGCGTTCTCGCTAATTTTTGCAGTGCTATCGTCGGTATTGCATTTTCATTGTTTGATCTGCAGCCATGGTAAGCGTTCGACCAATCGTTGCAATCTATGGATAGGAAGGCCCGCGATTGGGCCTTCCTGCGTTTAAGAGGTGGATATGAGGATCCTGAAAGAATACGATTATAAAAACTATGATCCGAACGGGACCGTGGGGAGCCGGCCGTCGGTACGGGGGATCATTATCCGCGATGGAAAACTGGCGGTGGTCCACAGCAAAAAGTATGATTACTATTCATTTCCCGGAGGTGGGATCGACGCGGGCGAAAGCATGGAAGAGACGTTGGTGCGTGAGATCCGTGAGGAGACCGGACTCACGGTCCTGCCGGAGTCGATCCGCGAATACGGTCTCGTGGTTCGGAAGGAAAAGGGAGCGATCGACGACCTGTTCATTCAGGAGAATTATTATTTTCTGTGCGATGTCAGCGATCAAGTGACACGGCAGGAACTGGGCGGGTATGAGATCGAAGAAGACTACGAACTGTGTTGGATGGATCCGGATGAGATGATCCGGGCCAATGCAGAGAACGACCACGGGAAATATTCGAAGGAAGAATGGTTGAAACACCTCTTCATGAGGGATGAGATGCTCATCGGCAAATTGAAAGAAGAACATTTGATAGTTTAAAAATGTCGGAGGTATGTTTATGAAAGATTTTACCAGACTGGATCATCTGCTTCGGACGTTTGTGGAGCAGGGGACGAACCCCGGCTGCGCGGTCGCGATCATGCAGGGAGACGAGATGATCTATCACGGCGAGGCAGGCTACGCGGACATTGAGTCCGGCAAAAAGGTGGATGTGCACAGTATGTTCAGCCAGGCTTCCACGACGAAACTGTTTACTTATGCCATCTTGGGCATGATCTTTGAAGAGGGCAAATTCCTGTTCAGCGATCCCTTGTATTATTATCTGCCTGAATGGAAGAATACACAGAAATATATCATGCGTCCGAACGGCGAGATCGATACGGTGCCGCTGGAGAAACCGATCACGATCCGCGATGCGGTCGCAATGATGTGCGGCCTGCCGTACTGCATGTTCCCCGCAGTGAACCCGACGACGCCGACATTGGCCGCCATGAGCGAGCAGATGCGGGAACTTTTGAAGAAGGGACCGACCACCATCGCCGAGGAGGTTCGGGCCATGGCCAATGTACCCGTCATGTTTGAACCGGGTTCGCACTGGCTGTACGGTTTCGGCTCCGAGATCACCGGCGTCCTGGTGGAGACCTTTGAGGGCAAACCTCTGCGTGAGGTCTTCAAAGACCGCCTGATCGAGCCGTTGGGTCTGGAGGATGCGGATACGCTGATGCGCTCTTGGAATAAAGACCGCATCGTGACGAACTATGCAAAGAAGGCGCCGGGACAGTTTGAGCGCGCGATGGATCTTGCTTCCATGGATCCGGAGAAGGTGCCCGCAGGCGCCCGCCCGAACCTGCTCATCAGTGCCCATGATTTCGCTGTTTTTATGCAGATGCTTGCAAACGGCGGAACCTATAAGGGGAAGAAGTTCTTAGGCAGCGGAACGGTGGCGATGCTGCATGAGAACCAGCTGGGTCCGGTCCAGCTGGCGGACTTTGAGAATGATTATCTGGCCGGCTATGGTTACGGCCTCGGCTTCCGTACTCTGCTCACGCAGAAGTACGGGCACAACGGACATTTGGGCTGCTTCGGCTGGACCGGCGGCAGCGGCATCTGGGTCGAGGCGGACCCGGTCGACCATTTTGCCGTAGCCTATATGCACAACATGCGTCCGAACGACGAACTCTATCATCACCACAGAGTCCGCGCAGTCGTAAACGGCATTATGTTGGAATAAATGGTATAAATGGGTGATAGTATAAAATGGTTTCCCTGTGTATAATGATTACAAAAACAAAAGAAAAGAGGGTGTGTATGGAAACGAAAACCATTTCGAGAAAAAAACTGATCGGTATTCTTTTGGCATTTGTTTTGACTGCGGGAACGATCCTTGCGACTGCCGTGATCGTTAGCGCGGTGGGACTGGACGTGATCGACGAAGTCGCTGTCGCGCTTCATTATCCGGAGTTGGGCGCTTCACACTGCGGTACGGACGGAGTTTCGGCTATGGTGGTCCCGTTAGATCAGGGGCATTATACGATTAAGAGAGCGTACTGGTACAACGGCGGGACCATGGACACCAACGAAGGTTGTGGTCTGGCCCCCGGCTCGTTTGTTGCCGGAAAGCCTTATTTTGCTGAGTTTGACCTGGTGCCTGAGAATGGATATACTTTTTCCGATGATACGAAGGTTACGATCAATGGTGCAGCCATCAGGATGATCGCGGTACGAAACGGCGGAGCGACCATCCATGTTGCGACAAAGGATATCACGGCCACGCAAGACTTCGAGACGAAGGGCTCTGATACGTTCCCTGTTCGGGTCGTAATTTCCACCTTTGATAAAGAGGGACATGGTGGGGCCGAACGCGGCGGTACGGCAGTTGCGGATAAAACGGTCGTAAAATTCGGTGATACGATCAACGTTGATGTATCTCCATACTATGGCTATGGTATCTTGAATATCGATTTCGGCAGCGGTGCTACCGGAGGCTACAAGCAGGGAGTAGAGAGATCCGCTATGGTCACTTCGGAATTCGACCGGGGAAATGCCGGAGGATACTTCCAGATCGATGTGACGTTCAAAGAGACCGAAACAGAGAATCTGACACTAATTAGAAAATCCTTTGATTGGACCACAAAGAAATGGATCCTCGAATGGAACGCGATAACAGGCGCTGACCATTATGAGGTCCGGATCCGAAAGATGGCAGAGAACGAGTTCAAAACCGTCGCTACCATAGATTGGAATGGCACGATGGAGTACTGCTTATGGTATGCAAACTCATACCTGACTTCTCTGGATGAGTATGAAGTTCGTGTGGTTGCCATTCAGGATAAGGCCTTCGGTCAGGTGGACGAACTGGCTGTTTCGAACTCTGTATTTATTTATCAAATGGGTCGTATCAGATTTGATCTGAACGGCGGCGATTCGGGAAAACCGCAGGATATTACCGGTAAGGTGGGCAATATCGTCATGGTACCTTCGACGATCCCGGTACGAGTAGGTTATAATTTTATGGGTTGGGGAACGAAGGCGACCACGGCTACGACGACCAGACTCTATCATTCAGGTGATGGTGTGACGCTCTCCGGAGATACTGTATTGTACGCGATTTGGGAAGATGCAGGTGTCGGCCCCAAGATCGTAAAGCAGCCTTCAGACGCGACGGCAGAGGTCGGTTCCACGGCAAAATTCGTTGTGGTTGCGACCGGTACGGCCCCGCTTTCCTATCAGTGGCAGTCTCGTAAGGATTCCTCGGGCACGTGGGCGAATTCCAGCCAGCCGGGCGCGAAGACGGCGACACTTAACGTAACGACGACGCCGGGTCTGCATGGTTGGCAGTTCCGTTGCGTAGTGACCGATGGTAACGGTAAGCCGAAGGCTTCCGATTACGCAACATTGACCGTGAAACCGGCATTCACGAAGCAGCCGGCAAACACGACGGTAACGGTCGGATCCACGGCGAAATTCACGGTAACTGTGTCCGGAAAAGGCCCCATGAAATATCAGTGGCAGTCTCGTAAGGACTCTTCGAGCACGTGGGCGAATTCCAGCCAGCCGGGCGCGAAGACGGCGACACTGAATGTAACGACGACGCCGGGGCTGCACGGATGGCAGTTCCGCTGCGTGGTAACAGACGGCAACGGAATTCCAAACACTTCGAATCCCGCAACATTGACCGTAAAACCGAAGATCACGACCCAGCCGAAGAATACGACGGTGACTGTCGGATCTACGGCAAAATTCACGTTAGTGGCGACCGGTAAGGCTACCTTAAAATACCAGTGGCAGTCTCGTAAAGATTCCTCGAGCACCTGGACCAATTCCAGCCAGCCGGGCGCGAAGACGGCGACACTTAACGTAACGACGACGGCAGGCCTGCATGGATGGCAGTTCCGCTGTATCGTAACGGACGGAAATGGACAGCCGACGGAGTCAAATCCTGCGACACTTACGGTGAAACCGGCCATCACAAAGCAGCCGGCGAATACGAGTGTGACTGCAGGTTCTACGGCGAAATTCACCGTGACGGCGACCGGTAAGGCACCGTTGAAATATCAGTGGCAGTCGCGTAAAGATTCTTCGAGCACATGGGCGAACTCCAGCCAGCCGGGCGCGAAGACGGCGACTCTGAACGTATCGGCGACGAAGGGCTTGAACGGATGGCAGTTCCGTTGTATCGTGACGGATGCCAACGGACAGCCGACGGAGTCGAACCCCGCAACATTGACCGTAAAGTAAAAGAAGAACAGAGATAAATCAAGGACCGCGTCGGGCAGGCAGCCCGGCGCGGTCTTTGATTCCCTGCGCTTGTGTATTCGTCAGTGGACTTTTCTTTTGTATCATGTTACAATGGACTTGTTGTTTTGGTGTCGAGTCAACTATGCGATTACGCAGAAAGCGAGAAAAACATGAAGAAGGGAAGAAACTATAACCGATCGCTGATGGCGATCCTGACGGCATTTGTCCTGGTATCCCGGATCCTTATGGGTGGATCCATGGTTAGAGCAGAGGCGGAAACAGTCGATGCGCCCGTGATCACTACACAGCCGAAGGACGCGAGCGTTACGGTAGGCGAAACAGCAAAGTTTACTATAGCTGCGAGCGGCCGGACTCCTCTGACATATCAGTGGCAGTCCCGTAAAGACGCTTCGGGCTCATGGGCGAATTCCGGTAAGAGCGGAGCCAAAACGGCGACACTGTCCGTGGGGACCACATTGGGACTTCACGGCTGGCAGTTCCGTTGTATCGTAACGGGAGCGGATGGAAAGTCGACGGTGTCGGATACCGTTTCGGTGAAGGTTGCTCCGAAGATCACGAAGCAGCCGCAGGATACGAATGTGGAATACAATCATATGGTGCATTTTTCAGTCGAGGTTTATGGAAAGGAACCGCTGTATTACGGTTGGCAATATTGGGATCCCTCGAGCGCCGATTGGAAGAATACGGGCATTTACGGTGTCGGAATGTCAGAGTATGAGTATTATGCGAATGCAGACTGGCATGGTCGCAGATTTCGCTGTGTCGTAACCGATGGCAACGGGCAGAAAGCATATTCTGAGGAAGCGGTCATGCAGTTGATCCCGACGATTTGGGATCAATCCATGGGATCATATTCTACCGTCGGAACGACGAAAGAACTCAAGGTATCTGCGAAGGGATTCGGAACCCTGAAGTATCAGTGGCAGTCCCGTAAGGATGCCGGAAGTACATGGTCGAATTCGGGACTGACCGGAGCGAAAACACAGACGCTGTCTGTCCCGATCACGCCGGGCTTGGATGGATGGCAGTTCCGTTGCATCGTGACGGATGCCAACGAAATGAAAAATTATTCAAACACTTACGATATTGACATAATAAACTCCATGAGTCCACCTAATGATACCTATGCCGAGGTCGGGAGCACGGTTCAGTTAAAGGTATCGATGAGCGGAAAAAGTCCGTTTACTTATCAATGGCAGTCCCGCAAGGATCCTTCCGCGCAGTGGAAGAATTCCGGAATGCAGGGGGCGAAAACGAATACATTGACCATTCCGATGACCGCCGGACTTCATGGCTGGCAGTTCCGGGTCATCGTCACGGATCGGAAGGGCGGGGTCATGATCTCTGCCCCGGCTACCCTGGTAACACATTTAGCACTTACTGAGCCGGTAATGGACAGATACTCGCCGTTAGGTTGGGAAACTTTGTTTTTCGCCTGCGCGGAAGGAAAAGGAAAATTGACGTATCAGTGGCAGTCGCGTAAGGATGATAAATCGGCCTGGTCGAATTCCGCTCAGGAAGGCTCAAACACATATGTTCTTCAAGTGCCGACGACGAAGGGACTGAACGGTTGGCAGTTCCGCTGTATCATAACCGATGAGAGCGGAGCGAGCATTACTTCGAATGTAGCGAGACTTCTGGTCGTCGCTGATATTTACGAGGATCCTCTGGATATAACTGTGAATGCCGGTTCCGTGGCGGAGTTCTCCGTCGAAGCAGAGGGGACCGGGCAGCTGAAGTACCAGTGGCAGTCGCGTAAAGATCATAATTCAGTCTGGTCAAATTCCGCTCAGGAAGGCGCGAAGACGCCGACACTTTCGGTGAAGGCGACAGCCGGACTGAATGGGTGGCAGTTCCGATGCCTCGTAACGGACGCATTTGGGAATCAGGCGGAGTCGGACTACGCGACATTGACCGTAACAAAATAAATGGAGGAAACAGGATGAAAAAGTGTGCAGTTAACCGCGTGCTCTCGGTATTTTTATCCGTGATCATGCTTGTAGCAATGTTGCCTCTTGCCGGAAACGGGATATCCGCAGAGGCTGCAGCAGCGGCAGAGAAGCAGGTCGTGTGCCTGGGTACGACGTCGATCAAAGCCCCTGTATCGGGAAACACTGAAAGCGCATGGACGGGAAGCTATGTCTGGTTCGGAAAATACGACGCAACACCGGTGAGATATCGTGTGCTGGCGCCGAAGACCACGGCGTACGGAAAGACGACGATGTTGCTCGATTGTGATCGTATCCTGTATACAGCGAAATATGATCAGGATAAGGTCGCAAATTCCGGTGCGACGGCTCCGAATGAATGGAAGTACAGCGATATCAGGACCGGCTTAAACGGGAGTTCGTTCCTGAATAAAGATCATGGTTTCACCCGTACCGAACGAAATGCTATAGCGACGAGCAAGATCGGCTCGCATGCATTGACCGTGGGAACGGCTGCGGGCAATGTAAGCACCTGGTCGAAATCGGTATTCGGTAGCACGGTGGCTCTTACCGGCGAGAAGATCTTTCTTTTGGATGCGGAAGAAGTGTCCAATATCAACTATGGTTACCCTGTATCCGATGGCCACACACAGAGAAGAATCAAGTATACGGTCGGAGGACAGAAAGCCGATTGGTGGCTTCGTTCGGCCGAAAATAATGACAAAGAGAGAGCAGGTTACGTATGTGACAACGGTTCGCTTGATCCGTACGACGTGAATGTCGGTTACGGCGTGAGCCCTGCGTTGAATGTGGATCTGTCTTCGGTCATCTTCTCCTCCCTGGTGTCAGGAAAGGTAGGAGCGGACAATGCCGAATATAAACTGACCCTGAAGGACACCGCCATGAATGTGGCGATCACTTCCGGCAAGACGATGACTCTGTCCCAAACGAAGGTGACGATCCCGTACACCATCACCGGTGATGACGCATCAAAGGCAACGCAGGTATCCGTGCTGATCCTCGATAAGGAATATAAGGCTGCGAACAGCAACGGAGCCAAGATCCTTATGTACAAAAAACTGGCGGTATCCGGCAGCTTTTCCGCTACGGGTGCCGGAACGTTCACGCTTCCCTATGACGCGGGTGGCTGGGGCTCAGATTACTATGTATATCTTTTGGCAGAAGATGTGAACACAGAATGTGAGTCTGACTACGCAAGTGCCCCCTTAAAACTCGCGCAGCCCACAGGTGTAAAACCTTACGTTTTTGATCAGCCGATGAATATGAGTGAAGTACCCGGCGAGACTGTAACATTCACAGTGCAGGCCTTCGGCGCGGGAACACTCAGTTATCAGTGGCAGTCGCGAAAGGATTCTTCGAGTGCCTGGACGAATTCCGGACAGAGCGGAGCTAAGACGAGGGCACTTACGGTGTCTGTGACACCGGGCTTAAACGGTTGGCAGTTTCGTTGCGTCGTTAAGAATGCGAACGGACAGACCGCATCAAACCCGGCGACGCTTTCGGTCGTTCCGAAGTTCCATCAGCAACCCTATGATGAATATAGCAGCGAATATGATGGGACGTACTTCTGTGTTGTAGCGAGTGGTAAGGCGCCGCTTACGTTTCAGTGGCAATCCCGCAAAAACAGTTCGTCTGCCTGGAAGAATGTATCAAACGCAAGTGCAGGAGAGGTCTCAGGAGCGTATTATACTTACTATAATAACGGGTATACTACCGGGTATAAGTCCGAATACAGTTTTCAGAGCACATCCGAGCTGAATGGTTACCAGTTCCGATGTGTCGTGACGGACGGAAACGGTAATAAAGCCTATTCCAAAACCGCGTTATTCGTGTCTCAGCTTACGATCACGAGCCAACCGAAAAATGTGAGTGTTGAGACCGGAACGACGGCAGAGTTTTCCGTTGACGTTCTGGGAAATGCTTACACATACCAATGGCAGTCCCGAAAGGATTCGTCGAGTCCATGGGCGTCTTCTGCACAGAAAGGCGCAAAAACAAACCGACTGGAAGTTAGTACGACACCGGGCCTGAACGGTTGGCAGTTCCGTTGTGTTGTGACACAGTCGAAAAAGGAGCAGGTGATCTCGGATACCGTGACGTTGAAAGTGCTTCCCAAGATCACATCGAAACCGAGTAATACAGCGGTCACCCTCGGAGATACCGCGACATTTTCCGTGAGTGTGACCGGAAAGGAACCTCTGAAATATGTATGGCAGTCCCGCAAAAACGCTTCTGCTACCTGGGCTAACTCCGCGCAGAAGGGCGCCAAAACGGCAACTCTTTCGGTGGCGACCACGCAGGGCCTGCATGGCTGGCAGTTCCGTTGCGCCGTGACCGATGCTTACGGACAAACGCTTTATACCGATCCGGTCACCCTTTCGATTCTTCCGAAGATCACAAAACAGCCGGAAGATATGGTCGTAAAAGATAGTACCACCGTGATGTTTTCTACGGAAGCGATCGGAAAAGGCCCGCTTACCTATTCTTTGGAAAGAAGAGAAAGCTATGGATGGAAAACATATATAACCTCTACGCCGAATGATCCAAGTCATGTAGATATAGGAAAGTTTGTAACCGCCCTGGATGAGGGTTATTATCGCGTTACCGTGACAGACGCAAACGG
Organism: Lachnospiraceae bacterium; assembly: GCA_017550425.1. Taxonomy (GTDB): domain Bacteria; phylum Bacillota; class Clostridia; order Lachnospirales; family Lachnospiraceae; genus UBA1201. The sequence goes on from JAFZPG010000022.1 coordinate 25,963, forward strand.
ACAGACGGCGATATCGAAGGCGTTTTATCTGGAAGTCGAATGATATGCTCCTTTATATGGTTTATCGGCTCTGCCTATAGAAATTGGGACAGTCATATGATATAATATATTTCAGGCCTGTTAAGGTTAGTGCGAAAATGTTGAAACTCACGGAGGGAAAAATGAAACACAAGCAAACAAAAAGATTAGTATCGATCCTGCTCTGTGTGGTGATGATCGTGGTGTTGTTGCCGTTGATGGGATGGGGGGAAAAGGTCGAGGCCGCCGGCGCGACGATCACCACTCAACCGAAGAGCATCTATTCGGCCGCAGGAACCACGGCGAAATTCACGGTAGCGGCAACCGGTACTGGAACGTTGAAATATCAGTGGCAGTCGCGTAAGGACTCTTCGGCCGCCTGGGCGAACTCGGGCCAGACCGGAGCGAAGACGGCTACACTGTCCGTTTCCGTAACTGCAGGTCTGCATGGCTGGCAGTTCCGTTGCATCGTGACCGATGGAAACGGATCGACGACTGCTTCAAATGCAGCCACCTTATTTACGAAGGTAGGCATCTCTTCCCAGCCTAAGAATACGACGGTTACCGTCGGGAACACCGCGAAGTTTACGGTAACGGCGGTTGGCAAGGGAACGCTCACATATCAGTGGCAGTCACGTAAGAATTCTTCGAGTTCGTGGGCGAATTCGGGCCAGACCGGAGCGAAGAGCGCGACCCTGTCGGTAGCGACTACAACGGGCCTGCATGGCTGGCAGTTCCGCTGCATCGTTAAAGATTCGACCGGTGCTTCCGTGGCTTCGAGCGCCGCAACACTGACTCTGATCCCGAAGATCACGACACAACCGACCAATGTTAACACGAATGGTGGTTCCACGGCGAAATTCACGGTAGCTGCGACCGGTAAGGCAACCCTTTCTTATCAGTGGCAGTCTCGCAAGAATTCATCGGCAGAATGGGCGAACTCGGGCCAGACCGGAGCGAAGACCGCTACTCTATCCGTAGCTGCGACCGCCGGCCTGCATGGCTGGCAGTTCCGTTGCGTCGTGACCGATGGAAACGGACAGAAGGCTGCCTCCAACGCAGCAACATTGTCCGTTGCTCCGGAGATCACTTCACAGCCTGTGGATCAGTATGTTTCTTTGGGTTCTGCCGCTACATTTAAGGTATCGGCAAAAGGCAACGGAACGCTCTCCTATCAGTGGCAGTCCCGTAAAAACGCTTCGTCGGAATGGGCGAACTCAGGCCAGACCGGAGCGAAGACCGCAACGCTCAAGGTTTCGACGACTGCAGGCCTGCAGGGTTGGCAGTTCCGTTGCGTTGTCACCGACGGCAATGGCAAGTCATGGGGATCCCGTGCGGCTACATTGACCATGTACAACATCCCGATCAATGAAAAAACATTCCCGGATTCCATTTTCCGTAAAGAGATCCTGGATTATTGCGACACGAATAAAGATGGAAAACTCGGAGAGTCAGAACTTGCGATCATTGGCCTTGATGTAAACGGTTGTATTATCGCGAACCTTAAGGGTGTAGAGTTCTTCACCTCTCTGAAAGAACTCTACTGCTATGATTGCTGTTTGACGTCTTTGGATGTGAGTGGCAATCCGGATCTGGAGATCTTGTTCTGTTGGAATAACGGACTGAAATCTCTGAATGTGACTTCGAACGCGAAGTTGAGAAACCTCTGCTGTGATTACAATAATCTGACAAAACTGGATGTGTCTAAGAATACATTACTGTCGTTCTTCTGTTGTAATTCGAATGATCTGACGACGTTGGATATCAGCAAGAACACGGCTCTGACCTATCTGAACTGTGCTTTTAACCAGCTTTCAAAACTGGATGTCAGCAAGAATAAAGCACTGGAGCAGTTGTTCTGCGAAAACAACAAGTTAACATCTTTGAATGTAAGTGCTTGTACGGCTTTGCACGAACTTCACTGTTTCAAAAATAAGTTGACATCTCTGACAGTGGATCCCGGGATCGTTTTGATCGATGCCGATGACAACGCTTTGACTTCGCTGAATGTGAGCGCCTGCACGGAACTGAAGTATCTGTACTGCTCATATAATAATCTTTCGAAGCTGGATGTTACCAAGAACACAAAACTGGGAGAATTGACATGTGCTTCCAACCAGTTGACTTCTTTGAATGTAAGCAAAAATACGAAGTTGACTACGTTGGCTTGCCAGATCAATAAGATCACAAAACTGGATGTGACGAACTGCACATTACTGTATGATCTTAATGTGGATGATACCGTAGAGGTGATCGGAATGCAAGCCGTAGGTTGATCCGAAAATCAAATAGGAGTCAGGAACGGCGACGGAAGATCTTCCGTCGCCGTTCTACATAAGCAAGAAAACAGCGACGTTTAGGGGCAGAAGGTGGAACGAAAAAAACAACAATGATATAATCGAACCGCGGAGTGTGCAAGAAGATCCGTGAACCCCTATGGGGAAACAGAAGGAAACAGAAGGAAAAACAAAAAAAGAAAAGAGGGAAAATGATGAGAAAAGGAAGAAAAAGACTTTTCAAAGTCCTGGCCGGCTGTTTGGCGGCTTTTTTGACGTTGGGAAGCACTGCCGTACCCTATGGCGGTACTAAGGCAGTTTATGCTGACGCGTATGATGACATTTACGATCCCGTGCCGATCAATGCATCCACATTCCCGGATGCGAATTTCCGCGCCGTAGTGCTTGCGGATTTTGACACGAATGGGGATCATATCCTCGAATCCAGAGAGATCGTTTATGCCCGAAACCTGTGGTGCGTCAAAAAAGGCATCAAGTCCTTACAAGGAATTGAATATCTGAAGGAACTTCGCGGTATTTACTGCATGGATAACCAGATTTCGAGCTGGAACCTGAGCCAAAACAAATTATTGACCGGTATCTGGTGTTCCGGCAACCTGTTCACTTCGCTGGATTTCACCGTAAACCCGGCTTTGGAATGGGTATATGCATTTGACTGCAAACTGACTTACTTCAATGTAAAAAACAACTCGGAAATGTCTTACATTGAGATCAATTCCAATCCTCTGGGATCGATTGACGTCAGCCATAATCCCAAACTGGAACACCTGATGGTCGGAGACTGCGGACTGACGAAGCTGGATGTGACACATAACCCGAATCTGCAACATCTGGATGCATTCCGCAATAAGTTTAAGTCGCTGGATCTGTCGCAGAACCCGAAGATGAAACGTCTGGATGTCTGGGATAATCCGGGCCTGGGCGACGTAGACACCAGCAATATGCCCGGTCTTCAGTACTATAACTGTGCGAAGAACAACTGCACCAGCGTGGATGTCAGCAAGAACCCTGAGCTGCAGAAACTGGTCGTAAGTTATAACCGTGGCTATCTGAAGAGCCTGGATATCTCGCACAATCCCAAACTGGCGATCCTTCAGATCCAGGACAACGAACTGACATCTTTGGATATCTCTCACAATCCCATGCTTCGTTTTATCTGGGGCGGGTATAATAACATTACGAAACTGAACATCGGAAATAATCCCTTCCTGCAAAAGATCTACAACGAAGGCACATGGAAGGATGAAGGCTATAATTCAAGTTCCTGGACCATTGATTACGGCGGCGAAGATTCGACCGAGGGAGATAATCTCTTCATTTTGTGGTTGGACAACAAAGTTAAGATCGTAAACGAACCCGACGGGGATCCTTTTGTCGATCTGTATCCGCCGGAACCGACCGGAGATATGTCCGACTTTATCACGAGAGAGAACATGGTCCAGACCCTGTATGAGATGGCAGGAAAGCCTTCGGTCACCGGCCTTACGACCCGTTTTGACGATGTGGAATACGGGGAATGGTACACGGACGCCCTGCTTTGGGGCGAGAAATACTCGATCTGCGTCGGCTATCCTTATACTTCAGCTGATTCGTTCGGTATCGGAATCTATTTGAATCGTCAGGATCTGATGCTGATGCTCATGCGTTACGCTGAATACATTGGTTACGAACGTGCCATCGACTTTGGTCGTTCCGATGATTTCCTGGATTATTTTGACGTGGATTACGATCACTGGGAGGCGGTCTGCTGGGCTGCGACCTGGCGTATCATGGAGGGACGCGGCGAGCCCGGCGCCCCGAAGGATGAACGCACCATTTCTCCCTGGGAGAAAGCGACCCGGGAAGAGATCCTTCAGATGATCAACAACATGTATGAAGTGAATAAGGTGAATGCGACCGCAAAGATCGCGACACCCGGAACGTTAGATTTGGCCATTACGAAGCAACCGGCAGATATGAGCGTTACGGCCGGTTCCACTGCGAAATTCGAAATACAAGCGACCGGAAAGGGAACATTGACCTATCAGTGGCAGTCCCGCAAGAATTCCTCGAGCGCATGGACGAATTCCGGCCAAAGCGGAGCGACTACAAAGGCGCTTTCCGTTGCAACGACAGCAGGCTTAAACGGTTGGCAGTTCCGCTGTGCAGTGACAAATGGTTTGGGAAAGACAAAGTATTCAAAAACGGTAACCCTATCCATCGTTCCGAAGATCACTGCCCAGCCTAAAAATACATTTGCGGTGGCAGGATCGACCGCACAGTTTACGGTCGCAGCGACCGGAACGGGTAGGCTCACCTATCAGTGGCAGTCCCGAAAATATTCCACCGGAACCTGGGTGAATTCCGGTCAGACCGGCGCGAAGACAAATACACTTTCCGTAGCTACTACAAAGGGATTGAACGGATGGCAGTTCCGTTGTGTCGTAACGGATGCCAACGGACAGAAAACCTATTCGCAGTCGGCGACCCTCGGCATCACACCTTGTATCAAGACCCAGCCGAAGAATACGAGCGCCACGCCCGGAGCGGCGGTGAAGTTCACTGTAGCTGCGACCGGTCAGGGAACGCTGACTTATCAGTGGCAGTCCCGTAAGGATGCAAACAGCGCCTGGGCGAATTCCGGTCAGAGCGGCGCAAAAACCGCGGCACTTTCATTGACCGCGACCGAAGGCCTGAATGGCTGGCAGTTTAGGTGTATCGTGACAGACGGAAACGGAAGGAAGGAGATCTCCGATCCCGCTACGCTTTCTATCGTCAAGATCACGACCCAGCCGAAGAGCACGAGTGTTAAGGCCGGCACCACAGCGAAGTTTACGGTAACGGCAACATCCGGTACGGGTAAACTGACCTATCAGTGGCAGTCCCGTAAGAATTCCTCGAGCGCATGGGCGAATTCCGGCCAGAGCGGAGCGAAAACGAAGACACTTTCCGTTGCGACTACAAAAGGCCTGAACGGCTGGCAGTTCCGTTGCATCATAACGGATGCAAACGGAAAGCAATTGATCACAAACACGGTGACATTGACCGTAAAATAATAAGGGCGGAAGTCGCCCTGACGACAGATACCCGCGATGAACGCAAGTTCGTCGCGGGTGTTTGTTATATTCCGAACCTCGGTTTTATATGGACATTTTGTACTTTCTATGGTACTATTATAGGGTATACTCAGGATCCGATTACACAATATCATCCGGTAAAAAACAGGAGGTCTACTATGAACATGAACGAAAACGAGACCCTGCAGGAGCAGGTCGTAAGAATGCCTATGATCGGCGATGCGGCGCCGTATTTCCGCAGCATGACTACGAAGGGTAAGGTGAATTTCCCGGGGGATTACCGCGGAAAATGGGTGGTTTTCTTTTCGCACCCGGCGGATTTCACACCTGTGTGCACTACGGAGTTTATCGCGTTTGCGAAACGCTATGAGGAGTTCAAGGCGATGAACGTCGAACTTCTGGGCCTGTCCATCGACTCCCTGCATTCGCACCTGGCCTGGGCGAAGAGCATCGAAAAGATCGACTGGAAGGGGCAGGGCTGCGTGAAACTGCCGTTCCCGATCGTGGCCGACATCAGCATGAATGTGGCGCGTTCCTATGGCATGCTGCAGACCGTGGCGAAGACCCAGACCATCCGCGCCGTGTTCATCATTGACCCCGAAGGCATCATCCGCGCGATCCTGTACTATCCGATGTCGACAGGACGCAACATCGACGAGATCAAACGTGTCATTCTGTCGCTTCAGAAGCATGACGCGGAAAATGTCTCCACTCCGGCGGACTGGAACCCGGGAGACGATGTTGTGATGGGCGCACCTCTGACGCTCGAAGAGGCGCAGGCACGCATCGAAGGCGGCGACGACCGCCTGATCCCTTACGATTGGTATCTGACCGCCGTAAAGGAGAAATAAAACTTCTTTTCTTCGGAGGTATGCATTATGGAGAAATTGAAGCAAAAGAAACGACTGGTCGCGATCATTGTGTCGGCGATCCTGTTGGGAGCCCTGCTTCTGATCGGTATCCTGAGCGGAAATCTGGCCCAGAAAGAGTGGGAGTCGTTTAAAGAATTTTGCGTTGTTTTGATCAAGATCATAGCATTTACCGCGGCCTGTATCTTTGTGGAAAACCTCATCCTGTTCATCATGGGGCTGTTTAAACCGAAGAACCATAGGGCGCTGACGTTGTTCTCGCTGGCGGGCAGCCTTTTGAAATATGTGACCGCGATCGTGATCGTCTGCGGCATTCTGGTCTTCTGCGGGGTCAATGTGACCGGCATCGTCGCCACTGTCAGTGTGGTAGCGTTGATCGTCGGCTTCTCGGCAGAGAGTCTGATCGAAGATATGATCACCGGCCTTTTTATGATGTTGGAGAACCAGTACAATGTGGGCGATATCCTGGAGGTCGGAGGCTTCCGCGGTACGGTTACGTCGATCGGCATCCGCACCACCTGCATCACCGATCCCGGCGGGAACATCAAGATCATCAACAATTCCCAGATGAAGAATATCCTGAACCGTTCCAACCGCACGTCACGCGCGTTCTGCGAGATCGCGATCCCGTACGGCACCGATCTGGAAAAACTGGAGAGCGGCATCCCGGCTATGTGTGAGGAGATCTACAATAATCACACGGATAAGATGAAAGCGATCCCGGTCTACCTGGGCGTGTCTGCATTGGCCGAAAGCGCAGTAATGCTGAAGTTCATCGTGGATGTGGAAGAAGCGGACATCTATGCGGTCTGCCGCATCCTGAACCATGATATCCTGCTCGGATTCCGCAAACTCGGTGTGGAGTGCCCGTTCCCGCAGTTGGATGTTCACTCCGTGTAAGATTGGTCAATGGCTTCTTGCGAAAGGCAGGATAAGGCTATGAAAGAAAAAGAATATAAACGGCGGGAAAACACGCCGGATGAATATCGTTCATGGCTTCCGCCGGAGGACGCACTGCCCGCGGAGACCGCGGACGAAAATGCGCTTTCCGGACTTCCGAAGGAGGTAGCGCCGCTACCGAACCCGGATGTCCGCAGGGATGAGTTTAATCACGTAAATGCGCGTCAGGCGGAAAAAGAGGCTGCCGACGCATATGCGCTGGCCAGACAGAAAAAACGTAAAAAACGGCTGCGTAGAGCGTTCTACACGGCATTTTCCGCCGCTTTTGTCTGGGCTGGCATGATCAATGCCGATTCGTCTTTATTCAGTTATTTCGGTGTTGATACTTCTGCACTGGTGAGTCCGACGGAGCCGGTTGGTCCCGGGGAAACGAGTGAACAGAAGCCCGGGGACACAGATTCGGGTACCGAGGTGGCACAGGCGGATCCGACCATGGCAGGGACCACGGAAGAGGCTACGGAAGGGACTACCGCGGAAGCACCGAAGAAAAAGTTCGTGCTTCATCCGAATTACGGCCCGTATGACGCGGTCGGCATGATGTCGGTCTATGACGGAGCCATCGATTTTGAGAATGATTTTTCGGAGCGGCGCTTAAGCTTCCTGCCATATGACGAAGGCTCGTTTACGGGACGGGATCTTCCGGAAGCGACGCAGCAGGAGGATTTTACCAACATCGGTTACATCTTGATCTGTGATCTGAACCGTGTATCCGAGGACGCGGATTGGTATGAGCCGACCGCTACGTGGATGCTTTCGGGGGATTATCTGACGCCCGAGGATCTGCGTCACGTGAAGTTTTCGCTGCGTGACGACATCCAGATCCGCATGGTGCGCTTCGACCCGGAGCATAAGAGCATGCAGATGGTCGTCGGCATGCACGCGAACGGCGGTAACTTCGACGCAAGCGAATACCCACTGTTTCCAGATATCGAAGAGGACTACTGTGAGATCTGGACGGGTACCCCGTTGTATTCGGAAGGCTGGGCCTATCTGGACGCCTACCCGATCCCGAAGCGGGAAGGGTACACATTCACCGGATGGTATAGCTCGCAGGAGGCGGCGGAGGCCGATCCTTTCAGCGAAGAAGCAACACAGGGGCGCCTCTGCGTTCTGAACCCGCACGATTTCTACGAAGCGGATCCGGACAGCGCCGAGGGGATCAACTGGACGAAACCGGTCACGTACCATGTCTATGCCGGCTGGCAGAAAGACTGACCGTATTATGTTTGAAAAACTGTTATAAAGAAGGAATGGGAAAATGAGAGAAGAAACCGAAAAAGAACTGTTAGCCAGAGGAGTCAGCCGGAGTGAGGTGGCTGCCTCGGTGTGTGAATTGGGTGAGATCGTACCGGACATGGTACTGGATTATGACATCGTTGTGGTCGGTGCCGGAGCGGCGGGCGTACCTGCCGCCGGCTGGGCTGCAGAGCTCGGCGCGAAGACCGCCCTGCTTCAAAAAGAAGCCGTCGTTGTTTCGCAGGGTAACTGCGGATCCGCGATCATCAAATCCCGCTCCACGGAGGCAGGCATTGCCAAATGGATCCACCATACCAACGGCCTGTGCGACTGGCGCGCGGATGTGAAGCAACTTCGCGCCTACGCCGACTACTCCGAGGAAGCCATGATGTGGTTCTGGAACCGCGGCGGCTTTACGACCGAGACCGAGTACGGCGACGGCAGCAAAGTCGACAGCAACACGGACAGCGCGAAACTGCTGAACGACGGCGACAAACTCTGCGCGTTCATCAGCACCAGCGGCGACTTCACGGGCACGTGGAAGGACCGTGAGAACAGTTATGAATACGGGGATGACCATTGCTATTTCTGGGCTCCGTGGGTAGGCCCCAAGCCTCTGAACGTGGGCAATGCTCTCAAAAACATTTTGGATCATGTGAAAGAAAAGCATCCGAATCTCGAGACATTTTTCTCGACACCCGCGGTGCAGCTGATCACACAGGACGGTAAGGTCACCGGCGTGATCGGTAAAAACAAAGACGGAAAATACATACGTTTCAACGCGTCGAAGGCCGTGATCCTCGCGACCGGCGACTACACAAACAACACACCGATGGTGAAGCACTGGTGTCCGGACATTGACCTCTTCGACAAAAAGCAGTACGGTAAGACCGGCGACGGCCACATCCTGGCCATGAGCGCGGGCGCCGAGATGGAGAACCTGGGCCACACGAAGATGATGCACGATTTCGATTCCGCCCTGATGTGGGAGGAACCGTTCCTGTACCTGAACATGAACGGCGAGCGTTTTACAAACGAATACACAGGCTTCGTCTACATGGGAAATATCCTGAAATACCAGCCTTCCTACAAAGGCACCATGCTCGATGAAGAGCATAAGGAGACCGGCTCGAAGGGCTGGTACTGCACTATCTACGATGACAGTTACATGAGCTGGCCCGCGTACGAATTTGTGAGCGGCAAGGTGCCGCCCGCAGTCATGCAGAAGTTCATCCCGGGAGCAGTTGAAAATCCACAGGGCGTTTTCAAGAACCTGATCGACCTGCATCGGTGCGACACGCTGGAGCAGCTGGCGGCGGAACTCGACCTGCCTTTCGAGAAAATGAAGGAGGCCATTGACCGCTACAACGAACTGTGCGAGCAGGGGTGCGACACCGACTTCGGTAAGCCTGCGAAATACATGCATAAGATCGAAAAAGCTCCGTTCTGGGGCGCGCGGAAGCATATCCGCGTATCGGCGGAGGTTTCGGGCATCGTGGTCAATGAAAACGGCCAGGCTCTGGATCACGACGGCCGGGTGATCCCC
>JAFZPG010000023.1 GCA_017550425.1 Lachnospiraceae bacterium
GATAAAAAGATAGATATTATGTTTCATCCGCGTCACCTCCCGGTAAGGAGTCTGCGGCGGCAGCTTCCCCCGGCTGTTTTTCGTCCGGAATCGGGAAGAACCAGGCAGCGAGCGCCGAGATCACAACGGTCAGCAGGATGGTGCGGGTGCCGACGGAGATCTTCGAGATCAGCGGAAGGAGGGAGCATGCGAGGCTCGCGGCCATCGAGACCGTGCAGATGCCGATGATCACGCGGCTTTTCTTCGCGGCCGGGATGATGATGGCCAGGAACATGCCGTATAAGCCCACAGAAAGCGCATTTACGAGGTTTTGGGGCAGGAGGTTACCGAATATAACACCGAGGCCCGTACCGGCCGCCCAGAGCGACAGAGCGACGAGCATCATGCCATAGTAGAACGGCGGTTCGACCGGCGTCTGCCGCGACATCGACACGCCGAACAGCTCATCGGTAACGCCGAAACTCATGATCAGTCGGTGCGGCAACGTGACGCGCTTCGAGAGCTTCTGGCTCAGCGAGCACGACATCAGGAGGTAGCGTGCATTGGCCACGAGGACCATGAGCGCGATCTCGATGTAGGCCGCCTGCTCCGCGATCAGGGAAAATGCGACATATTCGCCGGCGGATGCGTTCAGCAGCATGCTCGTGAGCGTGGCCTGGAACGCGGAAAGGCCGGCGTTGCGCGCGTGGATGCCCAAGGAAAACGAAACGGCGAAATATCCCAGACCGATGGGGATACCCAGCCGCATACCGCGAAACAACTCCGCGCGCGGATCATATTTGGAATGGTTCATAGTAAAGTCCTTTACAAAAGGGTTGGTAACGGGCCGGCGAGAGTCGGCCTGTCATTCGATTTTAGCACAAAAAAGCGGGTGTGACAATACTTGTTAAATACTTGCCAATCTCGACCGATTTTAGTATAATAGACTATAAGGGATCGGGCGCGTTTTGAAAGAGATTCAGGCCCGAAAAACGAATAACGGGGGCGGCCCCAGCCGACCCGAGAGATAAGGTTAGATCATGGCTGAGAAACAGAAACTGGCGGGAAATTTCATGATGTTCACGGCATATCAGTTCTTCATACTGTTGGTGCCGCTTATTTCCATGCCCTACGTGGCCCGCGTGCTCAGCGAAGAGAGCAACGGAACCTACAGTTTCCTGGAATCCACCGTGATGTACTTTACGCTGGCCGCGTCCTGCGGCAGCGCCGTTTATGGTCAGCGTGAGATCGCCTACCTGGATAATAAATCCGACCGCACGCGGGTATTCACCGAGATCTTTCTGATCCGTCTCATCATGACGCTGATCAGTTACGCCGTTTTCTTCTTCGTTTTCGGACTCGATGCGAAGGACGGCCCGCTGTTTCTTCTGTTTTCCTTCAACATCCTGACCGTGATCTTTGATATCTCCTGGTTTTACCAGGGCATGGAAGAATTCACGCGGGTCGTTGTGCAGTGTACGGTCATCCGCCTGGTCGCGCTGATCTGCATTTTCCTTTTTGTCAAACAGCCGGACGACCTGCCTATCTACATCCTGTGTCAAAGCGTCCCGAACCTGGTGGGCGCCCTGTCCCTCTGGCCCGGTGTTCATCGCAAGATGACGAAGATCACCTTTAAAAACCTGCAGTTTAAGAAGCATCTGCTTCCCATTTTTCTGTTGTTCCTGCCACAGATCTCCTCGGAGATCTTCGGCATGCTCGATAAGACCATGATCGAGGTCCTGACGCACCAGAAGGAACTGAATGCCTATTACCAATACGCGCAGAAACTGATCAAGATCATTCTGATCGGCATCACCTCCCTGGGCATCGTCATGATCCCGTCCATGTCGGCCGCATTTGCCAGAAAGGCCTACGATGAGATCCGCAAACGCATGGAGGACATCTTCCGTTTCGCGTTCTTCCTGGGCTGTCCGCTGATGTTCGGACTGCTGTCGGTAGCGGATGTATTCATCCCGCTGTTCTTCGGCGATAAATACATCCCGTCCATCGAACTGGCCTGCTTCCTGGCGCCGACGGTCATCCTGGTCAGCTGCAGCAACGTCCTCGGCGTGCAGTACCTCTTGCCCTCGCGGCAGCAGGGCGCGTTTACCCTGTCCCTGGTGCTGGGCATCATCGTCAACATCGTGGGCAATGCTCTCCTAGTCCCGCACTATCAGGCGCTCGGTACCGTTTACGCGACCGTCGCGGCCGAATTCACCGTGACGCTCACGCAGTCCATCGTCGTACGAAAACAATTGCCCCTGCGGAAAATGTACCTCTCCGGCGCCGTATACCTGGTGTCGGGAGCAGCGATGGCCGCCATCACCTACGCGGTCGGTTCCTTCATTCCGGGCAGGGCGCTCTCCTTCGTGATCCGTGTCGCGATTGCCGTGACCACCTATACCATCGCCATGATCCTGGTGCGTGACCCCATGTTCACGCGCATGATCGGGATCTTCAAAACTAAAGTACTCAGAAAAGGAAGATAAAATGGATCGCAAGAACATATCCAAAGCAGTCATACAACGCCTGCCGCGTTACTATCGGTACCTGGGCGAACTCCTGGAAGAACAGACCCTGCGCATTTCCTCGCAGGAGCTCTCCGAGCGCATGCACGTGACGTCCTCGCAGATCCGCCAGGACCTGAACCAGTTCGGCGGCTTCGGCCAGCAGGGCTACGGCTACAACGTGGAAGTCCTGTACCACGAGATCGGCAAGATCCTCGGAATCGACCGCAAGCACAACATGATCGTGGTCGGCGCGGGTAACCTGGCCCAGGCCATCGCGAACTACACGAACTTTGAACGTCGCGGCTTCGTGATCCGCGCGCTGTTCGACCGCGACCCGAAACTCATTGGCCGGACCTTCCGTGACATCCCGGTCTACCCGATGGAGCAGCTCGAGGAGTTCATCCTCGCGCACGACATCCACATGGCGGCGATCTGCATCCCGAAGGGGAGCGCGATCCCGGTGGCGGAGCGCCTCGTATCCTGCGGCATTAAGGCCATCTGGAATTTCGCCCACACGGACCTGAACGTGCCCGAGGATGTCGTCGTGGAAAATGTTCACCTGTCGGAGAGCCTGATGCGTCTGTCCTACCGGTTGGCGCAGAGCGACGAAAAGGGACAGTGACCGATCCGAGATAAGGGGGATCATCGTATGGAGAGAGTATACAGCAGCGCGGGAATGAAGCGCATTGACGAATATACGATCGACCAGGGCTTTAAGTA
>JAFZPG010000024.1 GCA_017550425.1 Lachnospiraceae bacterium
AAGATCGCATCTGCGTCAAACTCGTCTCTCACGCGGAAAATGAAACCCTCATCCAAAACACGCCCTACGTCGCCTTTCACGATCTGTGCGTTTTATTCTTCATTCACCTGGAGATGCCGAATAAAACCTTCGGAAGCATCCTGCTGAAAGAGGATCAGTTCGCGCACTGGAACCTCACGCCCTGTCAGCTCTATCCGATCGCTCTTGCAAATACGATGCGCATCTTCCCGGCCGAACTGTGCGCCCTGCAGTCCATTCTGCAAAGCTACTGCGGAAAAGATCCCGACGACGCAAAGGATGCGCACAATCGGGATCTGATGGATAAGATATGTGATTTTTCGGGCGACCCGTGGAAGGCTCCGGAACATCCGATGCCCCACCAGTCACTGATATTGACCAATAAAAATAAATATTTCGGGGCGACCACCGTTCTCTACCCGGAACTGCTGAACCGGATCGGAGATGCGCTGCAGGGCAGCTATTATCTGATCCCTTCCAGCATTCACGAAATGCTGATCCTGCCGTCCAGCATCGGAATCAGCGGCTCCGAGATCAATGAGATGATCCACGAGATCAACAAGACTGAGGTATCGGCCGAAGAAGTTCTCGGGACGCACTGCTACTATTTCGATCATAAGAACTATTCGCTGATCTGACTGTCAGGCGTTCTCCGTCTTCTTCTCTTCCTCGATTCCCCGGAAGAATTCTTCCAGATGTACAAGGCAGTGATGCAGAGCCTTCTTTTCTTCGTCATTCAGATCGTGCACGATGGCGCGCATCATCTTTTTGTGGAAGTCGCGATGGTGGTGGTAGGCCTTCGTTCCCCGTTCGGTCAGGGAGACCAGGACCACGCGGCGGTCCTCTTCACTGCGGTTGCGGTTGATGTAGCCCTTGCGCTCCAGTGCGTTCATGGCTACATTGACCGTGCCCTGCGTGACGGACATTTTCCGCGCGACCTCACTGACCATCTGCGGTTTTGCTATGCCGATGGCGTCAATGATGTGCATATCGTTGTTGCTGATGTCGTCGTACTCTTTAGTGATGATGGCTTTTTCTTCGATGTGCATGATGTCGTTAAACAGGCTGACCAGCACGGAATTCAGAGCCATGTTGATTTCTCGATCCTTCATCCCTTAAAACCCCTTTTCACCATTTCAGGATCGTCGCACCGTAGACCAGACCCGCTCCGAAACCGGAAAGCAGGATATACTTGCCTTCCTCTAAGCGGCCTTCGCGATGGATCTCGTCCAGAAGCACCGGCATGCTGGCGGAGGACATGTTTCCGTACCGCATCATATTGACCGGGAACTTCTCCATCGGCTCGCCGAGACGTTTGGCGACCGACTGGATTATGCGTACATTTGCCTGATGTAAAATATAGCACGAAATGTCGCCCGGTGCAAGATGTGCCTGGTCCAAAACATTCTGGATCGCCTTCGGGACCGTCGTCACCGCGAACTGGTAGACCTCTCGGCCGTTCATGAATACGTGGTCGGAAAGCTTCGGATAACTCTCACGGATCGCAAACGGGCTCTCGATCTCACGGGCTTTACAGTTGAGCACCTCCCAGTTGTCGGGCTTGGTACCCTGCACCATGTAGAAGGGGCGGGTCTCGTCGGCCTCGACATAGACTGCGCCGGCGCCGTCACCGAAAAGCACGCAGGTCGTACGGTCCGTCCAGTCAACGATCTTCGAGAGGACTTCGATGCCGACCACGAGGGCGCTCTTGTAACAGCCTGTGTTGATGTAAGATGCCGCGGTATCGAGCGCAAACAGGAAGCCCGCGCACGCGCCGTTGATATCGAAAGAAACGGCGTTCTTCGCGCCGATGCGCTTCTGCACTTCGCATGCAAGTGAAGGCGTCACATGATCCATGGAAATGGTGCCGATGATCAGAAGGTCGACATCCTCGGCTGTTTTGTCCGCATTTTCCAGGGCGTTTAAGCAGGCGCCGGCGGCCAGATCGCAGGCGGTTTCGGTCGTGACCACGTGGCGTTCTTTAATACCGGTGCGTTCCGTGATCCACTCATCCGAGGTGTCGATCCACTTCGTAAACTCTTCGTTTTTGATGACGCGCTCGGGAATGCAGCGTCCGGTTCCTTTGATTTTTATACCATTCATGAGTTAACTCCTTAAAATGCCCTGAAACGCTGATAGCGCTGCTCTGCGATCTCCTCAGGGGACTTGTTTTTATAGGCTTCCACGAAGCCGATGATCTTCTCGCGCATATTCGCCGCGATGGCGTCCACGGTATCTCGGTCCGCTCCGCCGAACTCAGGCAGCACCTGCTCGATCACGCCGAGGCGTTTCAGATCCTCCGCCGTGATCTTCATGGCTTCGGCCGCCTCCTGACAGCGGGAGGAATCCTTCCACAGGATCGAGGCGTAGCCTTCCGGGGACAGGATGGAATAGGTCGCGTTTTCCAGCATCCACACTTCATTGCCCACGGCCGTGCCCAGGGCGCCGCCGCTTCCGCCTTCACCGATGAAGATGCACAAAACAGGAACCTTCAGGTTCGACATCTCGTACAAATTCTGCGCGATGGCGCTGCCGATGCCGCGCTCTTCCGCCTCCAGGCCGCAAAACGCTCCGGGGGTGTTGATAAAACTGATGATGGGCCGGTTGAATTTTTCGGCCTGCTTCATCAGACGGATCGCCTTGCGGTAACCTTCCGCCATGGGCATGCCGAAGTTGCGCTCTTTGCACTCTTTGATGTCCGAGCCTTTTTCGTCCGCGATCACGGTCACAGGCTGGCCGTCGAGGATTCCGATGCCGCCGATCAATGCATGATCGTCACCGAATACGCGGTCGCCGTGGGCTTCTACAAAGAGATCAAAGATGCGGCGAATGTAATCCGACGCCGACGGGCGGTTGATGTCGCGCGTCCTGCGGACCTTCGTCCACGCGTCGGTCGGTTGCTCTTTGCTGGCGTGCTCTTTCACGAGCTCGCTCATCTGCTGCAGGGCATCTTTATCCGCTGACGTGTGCGAATAATCCCTCGTTCCCTTATGGGTCACGATCAGGAAATATAACATTTTCTTTAAACGACGACGGTCAATGATCCCGTCGATCATACCATGTTCCAACAGAAACTCCGCAGTCTGGAAGCCCTTCGGGAGTTCTCTTCCGATGGTCTGTTTGATGACACGCGGACCTGCAAAACCGATCAGTGCTCCGGGCTCGGCCAGGATGACATCGCCCAGGGTGGCGTAACTCGCGGTCACGCCTCCGGTCGTCGGATCGGTCAGGATACTGCAATACAGAAGCCCTGCGTCGGAATGCCGTTTCAGCGCTGCCGACGTTTTCTCCATCTGCATGAGGGAAATGATGCCCTCCTGCATGCGGGCGCCGCCGGAACAGCAGAATAAAAAGACAGGCAGGCGGCGACGGGTCGCCTCTTCGACCGCGCGGGTGATCTTCTCGCCCACGATATGGCCCATGCTCGCCATCATGAAACGCGCGTCGCAGATGCCGACCACGGCCGGCTCTCCGAAGATATGCACGAGTCCCACGGTCACGGCCTCATCCAGGCCGGTCTTTTCGCGGGCGCCCTTCAGTTTCTCTTCATACTCCGCATCTTCAAGCGGATTGCTCACCGGAAGGTCCGTAAACCAGTACTCCATGCGGTGATGGTCCGCGATCATCGCGATGCGGTTTTTCGTACGCACACGGAAATAGTTTCCGCATTCGTAGCACACATATTTGTTCGCGATGACCTGATCGCGATTCAATGCTTTTTTACATTTCGGGCAGACGACCGTCTGCTCTTCCGCCTGTGTAGCCCCTGACGGTTCAACCGACTGTGCGGCGGCCTCAGTCTCCTTCGGTGCCTCGGCTTTTGCCTCCTTATCGGGCAGGATCTCGGGAACGACCAGATCGTCCACCGAAGTCATGCCGCCCGCGAAACGATCGGCGTGCATGCCTGCTGTACGATTTTTCAAAAAACCTCTCAATCCCATGATAAAACCTCCGATCCCCGGCTCCTTTACATGCCGATCGCGAACGTGAGTTCCGCGGTCACGGCGGTCTGTCCGCCTACGGTCGCCACGGCCTTACCGGTCCCTACCGGTCCTTTTACCGCTTCGATCTGCACAGACAGATCCAGCACGTCGCCCGGCACGACCTTGCGGCGGAACCGCGCGTTTTTGATGCCTCCGAA
>JAFZPG010000025.1 GCA_017550425.1 Lachnospiraceae bacterium
CGATACGGCGGCTCTCACCGCTGTCGGGCACCGTGAACAAATGCTCCTGCGTCGGGTTCTTCGATGCAGTGGCCAGCAGGCTTCGAAGCTTCGTGTCGGGAGCGTTCTGGATCTCTTTTAATCCGATGGAACACAGATAATTCCGCATACGTTCTACCCCCTTCGCCTGCTCATTTTATCCTCTGTCCGATGCGATATTCACCGCACTCACAGTGTCTATATTGTAATATCTTTGGATAGGAATGTCAAGGAAAACAGCGCTCGGCAAATCCGTTGTAAACTCCACTGATTTCGGTTGCATTTTCCCACAATTCATGGTATACTTACTGTAATATAGATAATTGCGCCCTGAAAGCACGAATGATATACGATTTAGGTGCGTGAAACCCGTAAAACGGCGAGGGGATCAAAGCCGTTCCGGGGAAAAAGGAGGGATCCTTTTGGAGAAAGAACGACCCTTAGTGGGTATTATCGTAAATGAGGCGGACCAGACCTATCTCTCGGGCGCTCTCTATTATATGCAGCAGGAATTTTTTAAAGCGAACATCGACGTGGCGATCTTTTCCAGCCTGATGACGATCGACGACCGAAAGTTCACGGAAGCGGAAAATGAGATCTTTCACCTGATCAATTATGATCTCCTCGATGGGATCGTTTTATTTCCTGCGTCCTTTTATGACTTGAAGACGAAACAGGAAATCATTACCCAGATCCGCCTGAACTTTTCGAAACCCGTGATCTGCATCGACGAAGAGATCTCCGGGTTTGATTCGGATGCGATCGAAGATCCGTCCGGCGCCGAACAGTTATTAGAGCATCTCGTGATGCGCCACAATGTGACCGACGCGGTCTTTGTGACGCTTGAGAATGTGCGCCCCGTCGCACAGAAATTGCAGGAGTATATCCTGTCCCTGTCCGAAGAGATCGGCTGCCCGATCGACAACGATAAGATCTTCAAGATCTCCGGCACGGACGCATCCTACGACACACTTCTGGATAACTTGATCCAGAGCCATCTGCCGCAGGCGATCATGTGCTGTAACGATCTCGTGGCGGTCAATATCATCCGCAAGCTGGCGGATCGCGGCTACTGCGTACCGAACGACGTGATCGTTACGGGCTACTGCAAGAGCGAGCCGCGGATCGCGGATTATTTCAATCTTACAACGGTGCAGCGCAACCAGAAGCCGATGGCGGTCTACGTTGCGCGTAAGCTCGTGGCGCAGATCCTGAAGGGCGACATGGTCACGATCGATTTCGAAGACACCTACTCTCTCATCCCTGGTTTCTCCTGCGGATGCCGCCCGCTGGATCTTCGCGGCGTTGCGGCCGGAGCCGTCGATTACCGCCCCGGCATCAGCATTAACCGCGATCACTTTGACTCTTACTACAATTTCATGTCTGAGATGCTGATGGAAGCAGATACCTTTGACAATTTCCTGCAGACCTTGCAGAGCTCGGCAAAATACCTGAACGACGTCAAAGGCTTCTGGCTGTGCCTGAACGACGGCGTTATGCGGGATCCGCATCCGGCGAAAGAATACACGGACAATATCTACGTTCCGTACGAATACATCGACGGGATCGGGGATATCAATCATTTCCGCAGTTTCCCGAAAGAGCAGATGCTCGCCGAGATCTTTGAACCGCGCAATAAGCCGCAGGCATACATCTTTACTTCCCTGCATTTTTTGGGCCTGAATTACGGTTATACCGTCCTCTCCTACGGGGATACAGGCCATGTTTACAATGAACATTATGTCAAATGGCTGCGCAAGGCGACTTGCGCGCTGGAGAATCAGCGGAAGCACCTGATCTACACCGATACCATCATGGACACCCAGGTCCGTGATGCATTGACCGGTCTTTTAAACGTCCGAGGATACACACGTATCATGACCGAGCGCGCCGGTAAGTTCGACGATCCGAATAAGATCCTGCGAGTCATTTCGATTGATGTCGAAAACCTCAAGGGGATCAATGAGACCTACGGACACGAAGAAGGCGACCGGATGCTGGAGCGTCTGGCTGCGATCCTGACCGTAAGCGCGGGGGACGGCGACCTTTGCGTACGCGTGACCGGCGACGAGTTTTTCATCGCCGGGATCCTGAATTCGGCGGACGATTTTGATGACGTACCGAAGAACCTCGAGTACCAGATCCAGACGTACAATTCTTCTCCGGAGCGTGAATACAGCATCAACCTGCATATGGCGCGTGTAACTTCGCCGCTGACCGGCGCCGAAGTCATCGCCAACCTGCCGTACGAAGCCGAATACCAGCGTTCCATGCAGAAGCGCAACGATCTGAAGATGCATCGGAAACCGAAGGCAGACGCCGATATCTCTGAGGATGAGCAGGAAGAGCGCAACAACGTGATCCGCATCATCAACGAGAACCTGCTGTCTTATGTTTTTCAGCCCATCGTAGATGCACGGACCGGCGAGATCTATGCCTACGAGGCGCTGATGCGTTCCGGCAACAAATATAAACTGTCCCCGCTGACGATCTTAAATCATGCGGAGGACATTGGCCGATTAGGCGATATCGAGCGCCTGACTCTGTTCAATACGCTGGAATTGTTCAAAAAGCATCGAGAGCTGTTTGGTAAACGCAAGCTGTTCATTAACTGTATCCCTGCCTTTATCATGTCGGATGCGGATTTCGAGCAGCTCTACTCGCTGTACGGCGATATCATGGATCAGGTGGTGCTCGAATTTACCGAGCAGACCGAGATGAGCCCGTCCCAGTTGGCGGTCCTCCTAAAGCGAAGCAAACGCGCCAACTATCAGATCGCCATCGACGATTACGGCACCGGCTATTCCAATATCAGTTCACTCTTAAACTTCATGCCGAACTACGTGAAGGTAGACCGTACCCTGATCGCAAATATCAACACAGACCGCCGCAAGCGGCATTTTACCAAGAACATCATCGATTATGCGCATGATAATAATTTCCTCGTGCTGGCCGAAGGCGTCGAAAAACCGGAGGAACTGGAGACCGTCATTGCCATGGATTTCGACCTGATCCAGGGTTTCTACACCGCGGGTCCTTCGAAAGAGATCGTCCCAGAGATCCCGTTTGCGATCCGCGCGGAGATCTCGGAAGCAAACCGCGCCCGCGGCACGCATCGCGCGCAGAAGACATTCTTCACGCGTGAGGACATGGAGATGTCCATCGCGGCGCTCGAGTTTGAAAACTACACCGACATCGTGGTGACGAAGAAAAATTTCACCCTCATCGGAAATCGGGAAATGGACTCCTCGATCGCCATCCACATCATGGATAACAGTGAATGCACCGTTCATCTGAAAGATCTTATGTTGCGCGAGGAAAACAGCGGGAACAGCATTTCCCTCGGAGTCAACAGCAAACTGATCCTGGATATCCAGGGCGAGGTCAGCATCCACGGCAGCATCAAGGTGCCGGAGCACTCGGAACTGACGATCGTGGGCGACGGCATTCTGAATATGGTTTCCGCGTCCGACCGGCCGTACATGATCGGCCATGATCTTTCGCATTCCCATGGCAAGATCAACCTGATGCTGAATAACACCATGCGGCTCCATATGGACAGCGCGAACAGCGTCGTGATCGGCGCAGGCTCGAATATTGATGGCAATCCAATCACGATCCGAACGAAAGAACTGATCATCGAGCAGACCGGACGTGAGGCTTTGGGCATCGGGTGTCACGACTCCAAATCCATCGTTCATATCGAGAATACAAAAGTCTCCTACGACTCCCGCTGCTCGCTCAGCGCTTTCATCGGCGGCCGCGGCGTCGAGGTGAACCTCAAAAACACCGAAGTCGACATCGTTTCCTTCGGTGACCGTGTCTGCGGCATCACGACCTACGCTTCCGCAGGCAGCAGCGTGACGGTCTACTCCACGAAGATCAAAACGCTGTTCCGAAGCAAAGAAGTCTACGTCATCGGCGGTCCGGATTCGATCATGGATACCGCCATGATCGACAGTTCGCTGGATATCAGCGCCGAAGGCGCGCATGTGGTTTGCTTCGGCAGCAACAACAAAAACGGTTCGGTTTCGTTCTACCGCTGCGAAGGCCACGTCGATATCCGTTCGGGCAATGGAGCGCTCTTCGGCGTTCCCGAAGACAAAGTCGAGCAGGAAGTCAGCGACATCGTATTTGAAAGCACCATATAAATGTGACAGTGTGACAGTGGGGACGGTTCTATTTGTCACATCCGGCGGATGTGACAAATAGAACCGTCCCCACTGTCACGTTATTTCAACAATTGTTGCAAGCCAAACAGCAAAAGCAAGTGCGCCGGATAGAATACATAGAAAAACCATTTCCAGTTGCGGCCGCGCTTCTCGCTGTAGAATTCGGTCAGGGGATAGCCGGCCGGAACGATCAGTTCCGTGTACGCGCCGCCCGCTATGGCCAGGATCAGTCCGCTCCGGACCATATTCATGCCCGGATGCGCCTCGCCATGTGCGAAATAGATAAACACGATAGCTACGACGCCGGATATTTTATAGTCGGGCCGGATGGCAACTGCTACCAATGCGCCGACGATTATGAAGCCCAGCATCGGCAGGAAGAATTTGCTGATCTCACCGAAAGTCCTCGGTGGTTTTTTATTTTTCACCCAAGGCTGCATCCACCATTCGATGGCCCAGATCACCAGAAAACCGAGTAGCAATGTGAAAAATACATTCTGCTGCTTCCAATTGAGCAGGCGGTCGGTGACCTTCATGTCGCGGCTTGATAGAGCCAGATCAAAAGGTACCTCGGACAGGATGGCAAAAACGGCTAGGCGGATCGCATAGTTCAGGCGCGACCTCGTATGGAAGAACCCTTCCACCAGCACGAAGCAAAAGAGCGGGAAGGCAAAACGGCCGATCAGACGAAGGGCGAAATAGAACGTGTACAACGGATCGGAAAACGAATTCTCGCTCCATGTATCCGCCAGAAACGCGATCGCCGCATGGTCGATGAGCATGGTCACGACTGCGATCATCTTCAGGGTGAAGCCGTCAAAGATGGCTCGGCGCTGCGTCATTTTCTGCGCTGATGTATCCCTGCCTGCCTTCTTTGTCGTTTCCGGGACCGCCTCTTTATGGGGCTCTCCCTTTTCTCTGCCCCGGGCCACGGCGCCGGTGTGTCCCCTTTCTTTTTTCTTATCGGAGAATATCTTTACCGTGGCAAACGTGGCGGGCAACGCCTCGTCGTCCTCTTCTGCACTCTCCTTTTCGATCTCTTCTATATTCTCATTCGTTTCCATCGGCTTTGTCGGGCGTTCCGACCTCTCCTCCGGCTGCATGTTTTCGTTCTCTTTCACTCTTTTCGACTCCTTTAAGGAATTCTTTGTACTTCTTGCGGACTTTCTCTGCCCGTTCTTTATTGGCCGGTTTTACGGTCTTTGCGGCAAAAACGCCGACCGGCAGCGACTTCCAACGCAGTTTCGCCTGCATTTTCCCATGGGTGAGGCAATCGGCCAGTGTCAGATAGTACCGCGAACTCACCGCGAACCAGGGCACCAGCATGTCGCAGTAGTCGCCGCAACGGCTGCATCGCACGCGGCAGATCTCATCCTCCGCCATGGCGGCCGCTTTTGTATCATAGACCCCGGTGACCATCTTCGTGTACGTCCCGAAGTCAAAATTCCAAAATTCTCCCTCTGCGGGCAATGCATAATAGTCGACCGACAGATATGCGCCGACACGTTTCAGATCGAGTTTCTGCCACACACAGGCTGTGTAATACGCATCCTGCAACGCCCGGTGGAAATCGTCTGCATGAGGAAGTGAAAGCTGCTCCACGGCGGTCTCCAGCGACAGCCGCTCCTTCCCGTCTCCGAATTGCAGGCTATACAGTTTCTGCACGTCATAATACGTCAACGGCGAATGAAACTCATATTCCAGGCCATAGTAGTCCATGTTCGAACGAAGGACCGTCAGGTCCCCGCTCCCCCACGTACAAAAAACCGGATCCTCGCCGCACCACTCCAGAAAATCCGCGCAGGCCGAGGAAAACTCCGGCGCGCACTTCAGCTGTGCATTGTCCAGTTTTGTTACCTTTTTTATGATCGGATTGACCGATGGATATGCGGACGGCCGCACCAGTTCCGAAAAACGCGAAACGATACGGCCGTTTTTGTCTAATTTGACCGCACCGATTTCGATGATCTCAAACGGAAGCTCAGGCAGGCTTAACGCAGGAGAGGGACTTTGATTCCACTCCAAGTCAAATACGATGTAATGCATCTTTTTTTGCCTTTCGGGTCTGTCTTACAGACCTTCCCAATCATTCAGAATTTCAAACGTGCGGATCTATCGAGACCCTCTCTTTGTAAATACAACGAGAATGGTTTTTAATATGATCTTGATGTCCAGTGCCAGCGACCAGTTGTCGATGTACTGGAGGTCGAGTTTAACGACTTCTTCGAAGTCCGAGATGTCGCTGCGGCCGCTGACCTGCCACAGGCCGGAAAGGCCGGGCTTCAGCGCCAGACGGCGTTTGTGATACGGCGAATACTCTTTAAACTCTTCAATGGTCGGCGGGCGAGTTCCGACGAGACTCATATCGCCCTTTAATACATTCCAGAACTGCGGCAGTTCATCGATGCTCGTCGCGCGGATGAACCGTCCGACCTTCGTGATACGAGGATCGTTCGTCATCTTAAACATAGCGCCCTTCATCTCGTTCTGCGCCATCAGTTCCTTCTTGCGTTCCTCCGCATCCACATACATGGAGCGGAATTTGTAGATCGTAAAGTAACGTCCGTTCTTTCCTACTCTCTTCTGTTTGAAGAACAGCGGTCCGGGGGACTCAAGCTTCAGCGGAATAAAGAGGATGATGGTGGCGAGGATCAGGAAGATCATGCCGACCAATGCGCCCATGATGTCCATGATACGTTTTGTCAAAAGCTGGCCCCAGCTGAAGAACCTCTCGGAAAATGTTACGACCGGATAACCGGCAAAATTCGTAACGCGGTGACTTGTACTTTCATAGTTCTCCAACATCTGGATGTAGAGGTGGACCAAAATACCCATCTCTTCAAACTTCTGAACATACTTACGCATCGAAGCGCCGGTGTCATATGCCACGAAAATGAATACCTCATCCACGATCTGGCGGCTGGCCACCTCAAACATGTTATTGAAGTTTCCGAGGATCGGAACACCCTGATAATGCTTTCCGATCTCTTCGTCGTTTTCATCCACTACGATGAGTCCGGCGATACGCTGGTTCCATGCACAGTAGCGTTCCGTATGCGGAACGACTTCGGCCAGGCGATCCCGCGTCGTGACCAAAAGTACCTGACTGATGGATTTCGACCGGTTTCTTCTCCGGGACAGATGGAACCGCAACAACATATGGACCAGGCATGTCAGGATAACGCTGAAGATCATCGTTACGGCCAACGTGCCTCGGCTGATAATATCGCTCGAATTAAAAGCAAAGATGATGAGAGTATCGATCAGAAGTGTAATGAAGTTGTGCCGAACGATCGTATAAAACTCGTCAAACAAGCCTTTTCGGATCACCGCGCCGTCACTGCCCGAGAATAACTTCGTGATCCAGAACGCAAGAAACAGCAGCAAAAACTGCTGCCGAAAATGTTCGTCCATCGAAAGTGTCTTCTTCAAAAAAATCGTGTGCCAAAGAGATGACGCACAGTAGAAGGCAATGAAGAGCAGGATAGAATCCAAAACCGCTATGGCGAACTCATATCCCCTGTTCTGCTTTTGCACCATGGCAGATACTCCCTTTAGAATACTGTAGCTACTTCGATCTGAAATAGGAACTTCAGATTTTTATCAGTATACCACATAATGTGTATTTTTTCAATAGGCCTCGTCCGTTTCCCGCGTTTCCTAAACATTTTCGGCCAATGTCTCCCACTCCGAAAGAATTTTAAAAAAATGCTTGCATTTTCCGTCGTTCTCTGTTACAATGACTTCTACGAAAAGCAATGAAAAGGACCAGTACGTTCTGAGCATGTTTCAGAGAGCCGTCGGTTGGTGTGAGACGGTACCTGCGCTTTACGGAACTCCCCTTGGAGCTGCCGTCTGAACTGACAGTAGGATGGGCCGGGCCTCCCCCGTTATAAGGAAATCGCGTCAAGTTTACGCTTCGCGCGAACGAGAGCATGTGACCGTGTTCACATGAATTAGAGTGGTACCGCGTAAGATTCGTCTTTCGTCTCTAAGTAACTAGGAGATGGAGGATGTTTTTTTTATGATCCAAAGGACGAAAAGTCCTGATGTTCGAGAGTGCGAAGCACGAAGAAATCCGTAGGATCATAAATTGATCGTCTTCCCCACAGAGAGATTGGAGGTTTCTATGAAGAATTGTGAAAAGTATGTACGACAGTATTTTTTGCCGCCGGTAGAGTGCATGGACTGGGTCCACAAGGACTACATCGCAAAAGCGCCCATCTGGTGCAGCGTCGATCTGCGTGACGGAAATCAGGCATTGATCGAGCCCATGAGCCTGGAAGAAAAACTCGAGTTCTTCGAACTTCTGGTAAAGGTCGGCTTTAAGGAGATCGAGGTAGGCTTCCCTGCCGCTTCCGACACCGAATATGCATTCATGCGCGCTCTCATCGAGCGGAACATGATCCCGGACGACGTTACCGTACAGGTACTTACGCAGGCCCGCGAACACATTATCCGTAAGACATTTGAGGCGGTCAAGGGTGCGCCCCACGCCGTCATCCACTTATATAACTCGACTTCCGTCGCACAGCGCGAGCAGGTGTTCAAAAAGTCGAAGGAAGAGATCAAACAGCTGGCTGTCGACGGCGCCGAACTTTTGAATAAACTCGCTGCCGAGACCGAGGGAGATTTCTCCTTTGAATACAGTCCCGAGTCCTTCCCGGGCACCGAGGTGGACTACGCGCTCGAGGTCTGCAACGCCGTTCTCGACGTGTGGAAGCCGACCCCGGACCGCAAGGCCATCATCAACATCCCTACGACCGTTGAGATCGCTCTGCCGCACATTTTCGCGAGCCAGGTGGAATTTATCCATAAGAACCTGAAATACCGCGACAGCGTCGTTTTGAGCCTGCACCCGCACAATGACCGCGGCACCGGCATCTCGGACGCAGAGCTCGGCGTTCTGGCCGGCGCAGACCGCGTTGAGGGCACCCTCTTCGGCAACGGCGAGCGCACCGGTAACGTGGACATCGTTACATTGGCCCTGAACATGTACTCCCACGGCGTGGATCCTAAGTTGGATTTCTCTGACATCCCGGCCATTCGTTCCGTATATGAGCGCCTGACCCGCATGACGGTTCCGGACCGTGCGCCTTACGGCGGCAATCTGGTCTTCACCGCATTTTCCGGTTCCCACCAGGATGCGATCGCGAAGGGCATGAAGAACCGCGAGGAGCATGACTGCGAGCACTGGACCGTACCGTATCTGCCTATCGATCCGGTGGACATCGGCCGCACCTATGAGGCAGACGTTATCCGCATCAACAGCCAGTCCGGTAAGGGCGGCGTCAACTACATTTTGAAGAATTCCCACGGCGTTGTGGTTCCCGACCCGATGCGTGAGGAGGTCGGCTACCTGATGAAGGGCATCTCCGACCGCGCGCACGCCGAGCTTACGCCCGACCAGATCTACGACGAATTCTGCGCGAACTACGCGAATAAGACCGACTGCTTCTCGATCAATGACTGCGAGTTTAAGCGTGTGTCCGGTCAGGCCGGCATCACCGCAGAGGTCAGCGTGACCGTAACGAAGGACGGCACGACATCGACCGTATCCGGCACCGGCAACGGCCGTCTGGACGCAGTTTCGAACGCTCTGAAGAAATTCTTCAACATCACCTATCTGCTGGAGACCTATGAGGAGCACGCGCTCTCGAAGGGTTCCTCCTCGCAGGCCATGGCGTATGTGGGTATCCGCACCGATAACGGCGTGGTTTGGGGCGTAGGCATTGACCCGGATATCATCCGTGCGTCGATCAACGCACTCTGCTCCGCGATCAACCGTTCCATGGTGAAAAACTACGGTATCAGCCGCAAAAACGCTTGAAAATAAAGGATTTGCATTGCACGCAGGACGATAATGTGCTATAGTTATAGAATGATGTCAGGATTTCCCTGACGCGATCTACAACACACGCGTCCTGCGTGCTTTTGCATGTCCGGGCGTGATGTCATAACACGATTGAAGAGGTTCTTTCTATGTCTGAACAGAAAATCATGTTGGGCAATGAGGCCATTGCCCGCGGTGCGTACGAAGCCGGTGTGAAGGTTTCCGCTGCGTATCCCGGTACCCCGAGTACCGAAATCAGTGAGAATATCGTTAAGTATCCCGAGATCTACTGCGAGTGGTCGCCGAACGAGAAGGTTGCGACCGAGGTAGCCATCGGCGCCGCCATCAGCGGTGTCCGTGCCATGGCTTCCATGAAGCATGTCGGGGTCAATGTTGCCTCCGACCCGCTCTACACCATCGCCTACGGCGGTGTGAACGGCGGTCTGGTCTTAGTCGCGGCCGATGATCCGGGTCTGTACAGCTCGCAGAACGAGCAGGACAGCCGCATGGTCGCGCGTGCCGCGATGGTGCCCGTGCTGGAGCCGTCGGACAGCCAGGAAGCAAAGGATTTTACCAAACTTGCTTTCGAACTCTCCGAGAAATACGACACCCCGATGATGCTCCGCACCACCACACGTATTGCGCATTCGCAGGGTATCGTTACCCTGGAGCCGCGTGTAGAGGTCGAGGATAAGCCCTACAGCCGGAACCCGGCGAAATTCGTCATGATGCCCGGCAACGCAAAGGGACGTCATGTGTTTGTGGAGCAGCGTCTGAAGAAGATGGCGGAAGATGCATGCACATTACCCGTAAACCGCGTGGAGATGCGCGACACGAAGATCGGCGTCATCACGAGCGGTATCCCCTATCAGTATGTCCGCGAAGCACTGCCCGATGCCAGCGTTTTGAAACTGGGCCTGGTACACCCGCTGCCCCGGAAACTGATCGAAGAGTTCGCCGCGAAAGTAGATACACTTTATGTCATCGAGGAGCTGGAGCCTGTCATCGAAGAACAGGTTAAATCCTGGGGCATCAAGGCCATCGGTAAGGAGATTCTGACCGTACAGGGCGAATACAGCGCGAACATGCTTCGCAAAGCCATCCTGCACGAGGAACTCGATATCGAGGAGCCCGCTGCCGTTCCGGCGCGTCCGCCCATCCTGTGTCCGGGCTGCCCGCACCGCAGCGTATTCTCCGTTATGAATAAACTCGGCATTCACGCCGCCGGTGATATCGGCTGCTACACCCTCGGCGCAGTCGCTCCGCTGAACGTCATCGACACGACCGTCTGCATGGGCTCTTCCATCAGCACCCTGCACGGCATGGAGAAGGCAAAAGGCCGCGACTATATCCGCAATTGGGTCGCAATGATCGGTGACTCGACCTTTATGCACACCGGAATCAACTCTTTGATGAACATGGTCTACAACCAGTCGAACGGAACCGTTATCATCATGGATAACTCCACGACCGGTATGACAGGCCACCAGGACCACGCCGCGACCGGTAAGACCCTGATGGGTCAGGAAGTTCCGGCCATCAGCATTTACCATATGTGTAAGGCCATGGGCATCGAGCATGTCGTTGAGGTCAATGCGTTCGACATCCAGACGCTCGAGAAGGTCGTTAAGGAAGAAGTCAACCGCGACGGCGTTTCCGTCATCATCACGAAGTCCCCTTGTGTTCTGCTGAAGACCACGAAAACTACACATAAACTCATCGTTCACTCTGACAAATGTAAGAAGTGCGGCCTGTGCCTGAAGCCCGGCTGCCCCGCTCTCACGAAGGCAGAGGATGGTACCGTGAAAGCAGACCCGACCATGTGCAACGGCTGCGGACTGTGCGCAAAGCGTTGTCCGTTCGGAGCACTCGAGCAGGTCGAGATCTAAGGAGGCTGAAACATGACTAATCAGGAAACGAAAAATATCATGATCGTCGGTGTCGGCGGTCAGGGAACGCTTCTCACCAGCCGTATTCTCGGCGGTATCACTCTGGACGCGGGCTATGACGTAAAGCTCTCCGAGGTTCACGGCATGGCGCAGCGCGGCGGCAGTGTCGTAACCTATGTCCGTTACGGTAAGGAAGTTGCCGAGCCCATCGTAGAGGAAGGTCAGGCCGATGTTCTCATCGCTTTTGAGCGTCTGGAGGCTCTTCGCTACGCACACTTTTTGAAGAAGGACGGCGTGCTGATCGTCAACGACCAGCGCATTGACCCGATCACGGTCGTGACGGGCGCCGCGCAGTATCCGGCAGACATTCTGGATACGCTCCGTAAAAAATACAAAGTTCTTTCGGCCGATGCGGCTGCGGAAGCCATGAAGCTCGGAAATCCCCGGGTCTTCAACACGATCATCATCGGAATGGCGGCATCGCACATGGACTTCGCAAAAGAAGCATGGATGAAAGTTATCGAGAAGACCGTACCCCCGAAGACGGTTGCCATTAACCTGGCGGCGTTCGAGGTCGGCTACAACCTTAAATAAACACAAAACCGGAGGTGCCGCTTTTTGACACCCCCGGTTATTTTTCGAGCTTCAGTATTTCTGTGTGTCCCTTATATTCTGCGCCCGCTACGAGCAGTTCACTGCGCTGTGAAAAACAATCCTCTCTTTCAACGAAGTCTTGCGGGCTCCGCATCGATGTCGGGCGTTTTCTTGATAGCGTCAGCTACCGCTTGACGCGAAAACGCCCTCGGCGATGCGCAAAAACCGATCTCGGAGATCCGGTTTTTGACCCTGATTCTTCGTTTCATTCGAGGTGTTTTTCTACAGCTCGATCAATGCCCGTAGCGGGTGCAGAATATAGCCGGACGTTTACAAAATGCTGAAGCAAAAAATAAAGAACCGGGGGCGTCACTATAGAGTGGCACCTCCGGTTTTATGGTCTCTAATAAAATGTAGCCTCCCTCGAACTTGCTGTGGGGAGGGCAATCGTCTTCTTGGCGAAGAGGGCAAGAAAAGAAGCAAGGTAGTTAAGTGTTATTGATGGAACGAAGTCGGATGTTTAGTTAGTTTTCTTCTCCCCTACCAGGGTTTGGATGGTATCCCAGTCGGGGCAGCGGTGGTAGTTTTTGTTGGGGAGGGTGTGTTCTTGGTTCCAGGGGCGGTCGAACACGAGCACTTTGAGGTCGGGAAGGTGTTCGAAGAAGCGGAACGCGAGGGGCGAGTCTTCGACGGCGTAGTCGAAGTGCATCTTGTAGTAGTCTTCCAGTTCGAGGTTGAAGTCGGTCTTTTTGATGAAGGAGTCGCGGTTATACTTATTGAGGAAGTACAGGGGGGCGCGCTCCAGGCCATGCTCGTCGAGCCATCTGCGGGAGGGCTCGAAGGAGCTGAACGGACGTCCGGTGATGATGAAGACTGCGTGGCCCTGATCGATCCACTCGTTCAGCACCCGGGACGCTCCCGGGGTCTCCGCGTACGAAAGCAAGACCTCCGGTTTGTGGCCTTCGGCCATCATCTGCTCGTACTGGCTGTCCGTAAGTTCAAAGGAGGCCTGCAACTGGAAAAAGCGCACCTTCTCATAGGGCACGTCCTTCCCGAACATGCGCATTGCTATCTCGGAAAATGCTCTGGCGGTCTCGCACAGGCAGTCGTCAAAATCCACGTAGATCTTCATTTCGTCCTCCTTCGCATTTCGGTTTCAAAAATGGGCTGTCAGATGTTGACAGCCCATTTTTTCCCGGTCTGCTCTCGCAAACCTGTTTTATTACTCGTTCGTGTAGTTATCAAAATAGCCCTGGATCAGGATGATCGGCGTACCCTTGTCGCCGGAACCGGAGGTCAGGTCACACAGAGAACCAATCAGATCGGTGAGCTGACGAGGCGTGGTTCCCTGGGATGCCATATTACCCTTCAGGTCGCCGTTCTTCGCCTTGATGCTCTTCGAGATCGCCTCACGCAGAGCATCGCCCGACAGGTTCGCGAAATCATTGTCCGCCAGATACTTAAGCTTCAGCTCGTTCGGAGTTCCGATGAGTCCGTCGGTAAATGCCGGAGAAACGACCGGATCTGCGAGCTCCCAGATCTTACCCTGGGGATCCTTAAACGCACCGTCGCCATAAACCATAACTTCAACGTGCTTACCGGTCGCCTTCAGGATCTGTGCCTGGATGTCGAGAACCAGCTGCTTGCACTCTCTCGGGAAGAGCTTGATCTTCGACTCGGTGGACTTGTTGGAGCCGAGCAGGCCGTAGCGCTCGTTGTAGCCGCTGCCATTGATCGGTGCGGTGCAGATGTCGTCCAGACCGCAAACTACCTTCGCGCCCGCTTCCTTCAGGATGCGCTTCGTGCGCTTACGTGTATGAATATCACAAGTCAGAACACGGTCGGTGTACTCGAGGATCGTCTTTGCATGGTTTGCGAAGATGATCTCGACCTCAGCGCCTGCCTCGGTAATGATGTCGGAATAATACTGAACGTAGTCAACGCCGGTGAACTCGTGCTTATTCTCGCCGAACAGTTCACGATAACGCTCCAGCGTCAGAACGTCGGAATACGGGTTGATGCCCGCCTCATCCAGCTGATCCATGGTGATGAGCGCATTGCCCACCTCATCGGAAGGATAACTGAGCATCAGAACGACCTTCTTGCAACCCATAGCGATACCCTTCAGGTTGATCGCGAAACGGTTACGCGACAGGATCGGGAAGATCACGCCTACGGTGCCGCCGCCGAGCTTCGCGCGAACATCGTCCGCGATGTCGTCTACAGTCACGTAGTTGCCCTGAGAACGAGCCACGATGGACTCGGTCAATGCGATAACGTCACGGTCACGCAGTTCGAAGCCTTCGCTCTTCGCAGCCTCGAGAACGCTCTCAACCGTAATATCGACCAAATTATCACCTTCGCGGATGATAGGCCCGCGAATACCTCTGGAAACTGTGCCAACACGTCTTTCCATTCTAACCACCTCTCTCCGGCATCCCTGCCGTCTCTCTATTATCGGTTTTTTTCTCTCATATATCGTGTCTGCTGATAATTAGACAGCGCCTTATACATTATACATACAGGGCGCTGAATATGCAAGTATTATTTCTCGTTTCGGCGAATGATCTCGATCGGCGTCAGACGCTCTGTATTCCGAATCGGTATCCACGAGGCCAAAATGCAAACCGCAAACGTTGCCAGGATCAAAATGGTTGTTGACAAATGATTCCAAGTGATTATATTGTAGAAGCGTTCCGTAAGTTTCGCCTGATATAATCCGTTGACGTACTTCATGAAGATCAGAGAAAGGATCAGGGATAATATGACCGAAACCCAGTATACGACGAAAGACTCTATAACAAAGATCACGGATACATCGCGTTTCGTTACACCGAGGGCCCGCAGGATCCCGATGTTTTTGCTGTTGCCGCGGATCGAAGCTCCGATATAACTGATCATATTCAAGATCGTAACCAGGCAGACCGCAGCGAGAATGATCCATAACACAGGAAGAATCTCCGTCACCATAGCCTTAAAATCATAAATCTGATAAGCAGCCGGTTCGTCAAAGAGAAACTCTTTTTCCGCGGCATGGTACACTAGATCCTCGTAATCCTCTAGCGTGCCGCAGTTAAACAAATATGCATCAAAATAGTAATCCTCGACATACCGGCTTCGGATCTCTTTGTATACATCATCCGAGATCAGATAGTCTGCATATATCGGGGCATCGTCCGAAACAATACCGACGACCTCGACTCCCTCCGGGAAAAACTCAGCCATGTTCAGGCGGTCCGACAGGCACTCGTTATATTTTTCCGCGTGAATATCGATAAAATCATAGTGAACTCCATCATCTCCCCATCGTTTTTCGACTTCATATCTTTCAGCCATATAAGCCGACAGGAGCACTTCGTTTCTTTTTTCGGGCATTCGTCCCTTAAGCAAACTGCCTGGTTCCAATAGTGAAATGCCTCCGAATGTACTGCGGCTCTCACTGCTTTCTACATAAGAATTCGGGTATTCGCTTACAACAAACAGGGACATGGGAAGCGACAAACGATTTGCAGCGTTTTTGTATGCGATAAATGCCTCTTTTCGCATCAACGCAACGGCATATCGGTAACGCAGGAAATGATCGATATAATCACTTCCGCCCTCATAGCGGAGCTTCTTGATCAATTCATATTCAACGTAATCCGTAGCTATGATGCCGGACACGTCCGCCTTTCCGAACGGAGTTTCGATCCGGTCTCCAACCGAAACATTCAAAACATGTGCCAAATAATCTGTGATCACGATCTCTTCATTCGTTTCCGGTTCATGACCCTCAGAGACGAGAAATGCCCCGCGGTTATCCTCTGAAAACGCGATCATGGTTACATCGGGAGTACCGGTATAGTTTTCCTCTTCCATGTCACCAAACAAAGCCTGCGACATGAGAACGGGGATCATGGTTTTTCCTATATCCTCCGACAGATGCTTTGTGCTTTCCAAATACACCGGACCGGAACGAAGCGAATAGGAATGAGAACGATACAACATATCCGTATAGTTTCGCTCCACCGTTCCTGTCAGGTTTTCGGGGCTGTATCGATTAAAATACTCGGTCAATACTTTCCTATCGTCATAGTGCGTAATGAAGACCGCCGCCGTCAGTAGGAACAGAGTAACTGCCATCAAGGCAATCGAGACAGCCAGACGCACTTTGTTTTTCTTCATGAACAAGCCGGAAAAACGCAGTTTATCCCGCAGCGTCAGTTTTTCGGCGAATACTTCGCCTCGAGGCGGTAGAATATCATTCTTTTCGGAAGTAATATGTGCCGTAGGAATAATGCTTTCTTCGGATCTACCATGCTCGTTCTTCCCGAAAACGGCATTGACCGTGATTCCAGCCTCTCTCAGTCCCGGAGTCAGCAGAACTCTTTGGGCCAGTTCTACTGCTTCCTCCGCAGAGATCCTCTTATGGTCCTCTGATGCTCCTTCGGTCATGACCACAACGTCATATAATCCGGATTCGCCCCCATCGTTTTCACGAGCCTGCACGATCTGTCCGTCGCGAATATTCAGCACGCAGTCTCCATAACGCTGCGCTGAAGCTGCGTCATGTGTCACGATGATCACGAGGCGTTCCTCAGAGATCTTCTTCAGGAGATCCAGCACGACAGCACCCGTCTTTGCGTCCAGGTTTCCCGTCGGTTCATCAGCCAGAAGGATCTTAGGATTTTTGATCAGAGCACGGGCGATCGCGATCCTCTGTCGTTCACCTCCCGACAACTGCGATACGATCCGGTTCTCATAGTCTTTCAGGTCTATGTATTCCAGCATTTTCGAAATGCGTTCACGCACGTCTTCCTTTGACTTTCCTTCCCAGTTCTGGATCTTCAGAGCCACCTCGATGTTCTGGGATACCGTCAGTTCGGGGATCAGGTTGTAACTCTGGAATATTATGCCGATATCGGTATTTCGCAGCGCATCCAGTTCTCTCTCCGACATCTCTTTGAGATTCCTTTCGCCAACGATCACCTCACCGCCGTCAAACGAATCCAGGCCACTCATCGCATTCAACAGACTGGTCTTTCCGCAACCGCTTTTTCCCAGAATAAAGAACATCCCCTTTTCAGGGAACGAAAAGGAAACCCCGGCTACCGCCGGGATCTCCTGGTCTTTCAGTTTGTAGGTTTTAACTAAATCTTTAATGGATAACATAGCAAATCCCTGGTTTTCTAGATTCATGTATTGCCTTCAATATAGCGACGTATTTCAGCAACAATGGTATCTCCAAGTATTTCCGGGCGAACTTTGTATATATTCTCTGCGTTGCTATCCCAAAAGCCTATGGTCGTAATCGGTTGTCCTTTTTCCCAAGTATAGGATATACACTTATTCCCCACCATGTCTTTATACGAACCTTCCTGACCTGAGTTTTGCCAAGAACCTGCATACTGTGTACCAATATATATCATCGGTATCCTGTCCACATAAATACACTTTCTAATAAATTCTATCTCTTCCTGAGTAAGCATCAGTTTTCCCTCTCGATCAACTATAACCATGAAAGGTTTGTTCTCAGATGGTTTGACCGTATCAGCATCAATTTGATCAACTTTTCTGCTTCTCATTTTGTACTCAAACGGGACATTCTCCCCTCGGATAAGAATATCCAGATTGCTTTCACGAACCAGTTTATATTCCCAAGCTAAACTTCCGATAACGTCCTCTTCGTTATCATCATGCGTCATCATGGGAATAATGACAAACATAATCAGGGCAGTAAGTCCGCATAGCACTGTCATAGAAATCAGGGCAAATGTAGTTTTCTTATATTTCATCTAATCTCCCTTCCTAACCAAACCCGAAAACAGAACTCAATACGGGAAAGGCGGTATATATATAATACTGGTTCTAGCGGATGGCTTTCCGCTCAATTGATCGCTGGATTTTGAAGGTTCTCCGTCAAAAATATCAAACTCTGCCTCAATAAGCATTGATCGAGAATAACTGGCTCTCTGGGTTAAATACGTATAACTTGCTCTTTGAACTGAAGTATTATATGCATATAGATCAAATATCTTCCAGTTTTCTTTTTTATCCCGTCGATTATATAAAAACTTGATGTCGACTGTCTGATCGGCAAATGAAGAACGATTTTGTATTTCAAGAGCGTTAACCGTGTACGATTGGCTTGATGTTATCGCCTTCGATCCAGAGAGAGAGGCCGAGTTACCTGAGGATGTGTTCCCGGCTGAATATGAGGAAGATACACTTGTTCCATTTGAAACGGTCATGCTGCCTGCAACGGATAATGGACTAGCATCAGACAAGAGTTCTCCATATCTCGGGTTCAATGCGCGAACCCATATATCCTTGGAATATCCATATTTTTTTCCGACTCCTTTTCCCCGCATTGTTAAACGCATCATCACAGTATCTCGATTGTATGCAATTCCTCCTTCAAAAACAGGCTTTGTTAACCTGGCAAATCCGCAATCAATCGTGGCCTCACCCACAGTTATATACTTATAATTTACTTTGATCACTACTCGCGGCTTCCAACTAATTCTTGAATAATCAGATGTATCTACAGTGAAACCATACGCAGTACTGGATGGATCTGTTTGCCCAGCCTCTGTCTTTAATCCATAATTACCTACAATCATCGCCATCGCGCAAACTACCGCAATTATTTTACGCAGTATACAGTGTTCCTTGCCCCTTGTACCTTGTTTTTTCGCATTTATCGTATCCCTCCTACATCATAATATGTTTCACGTTCTTTATTTCCTCATCGAACATCAATATTATACCGCATTTCGCAATATGTGTAAAGGAAATATTTTACTATTTTATTTGGAGATTGGCATTTTGGGCAGATTTATTTACCCATTGGTGATCGAATGAAGGCTGAAGGGTATGGTGTGTAAATGCAGACCGCTTAAACAGAGGAAAGGACAGACCATAAATCTGATGGAGAGGGAGAACAGAAAAAAGACCGGAAGCCCTTGGCGAGTTTCCGGCCTCTTATTATTTTACAAACTTCACGCCCATCAACAACCGCATGAGCAGGTTATTGTTGTACATGGTTCCGAGGAGGTTATTGTCCATGATCATCTGCTGGCAGTCCGTAAAGAATTTTACGGTAGGGAAAGCGGAAACCAGGATGAAGAAGAACCAGAGGATCGCCACGCCGTAGATGAAACCGAGCAGGGCGCCCGCCAGATGGTTCAGGCCGTTGATGATCGGCAACATCGACGCAAAATCCAACAGGTAGATCAGGATGTGCAGCGCGATCAAAAGGATCACGAACACGCTCACATAAACGACCGCGTCGATCACCATGTTCGTCGTGAACTTCGTTAGGAAGGCCGGGAATTTGTCGACTCCGAGCTGCTCATAGGTTTCTTTGTTATTATGAGCTATGATATGCTTCGTGATGCGCTCGGGGAGAGGCAGGCTTTGGATCGCTTCGTTTTGCCGGGCAATGCTGTCCTCTCCCGGCATGAGTTTGATATTATCGTTCACAAAGGTCTCGATCCGTTTCTCGACGGAACGACCGATGCCGGAGTCGGCAACTTTATCCGAGATGGGACCTCCGAGAAAATATGCGCCGATGAGAGCCAACATCAAAGCAAATGTGCTCAGAAGCATCCGGAAGAAGCCCACGGCAAAACCGATCACGGTCATGCCGGCCACCAGGATGATGGCGCTGATAAACACCCAGTTGACGCCGCCGGAAGATGCATTTTCCGCTGCCTGTGTCGCAGCTTCGGTGGCGGCCTCCGTGGTCACCTGGGAAGCCAGGAATATGGAATCTAACATAATAATTCAATCACCACTTTTCAAATTATAGAAACGGATGGAGTACTTAGAAATGTCTGGCTTTCAGGATCAGCCAGCCGTCCTTATTGAATTTGCGTCCGAAAGCGCTCGCAAAGAGGTTCTTTACCGTGAACCGGTCGGCCTCGTGCTCGGCATCGTCCACGATCTCTTTGAGCAATGTCTCGAAGACGATCTCGTCGTGATCGAGACGATCCTGCAGATACTCTTTGATCAGGTACTCTGCATTCGGCGCGATGACGCACTCTAACGCCTCCGCGTATTCCTTCATAAACTCGAACCATTCGTCCGCGGTCTTCTCCTCGTACTCATAGCGAAGCACGAAGATCAGGCCCAGCTCCGGACGACGCGCAAACAGTTTGCGCAGGCCTTCGTCGGAGTCAATGATAACGACGATCGCGTTCTCGTAATGTTTGCGGAACTGCAGGAGCTCATTGACCAGTTCCTCTGACAACTTACCTGCATGCTCGATGACGAGAAGGACATTCTCCAGTCGGTCTTCCTGCACCAACAGTCCGTTTTCGTTGAGTTTCTCAGCGGTCGTGCGCGCCAGTCTGGACGGACGCTCGCTCTCCTTCGGCAGGCGCTTCAGAAGTTCGATCGCGTAAGCCAGTCCCTTCTGCTCGTTGTCACAGGTGATCGCGAAGCAAACCTCGTCAGACGCGGGATCCTTTACCTTCGCTTCGGTCTGGATCTCGCCGAGCTGACTGCGTACCACCAAGCTGACCGGCGTTTCCGTGACTTCTTCGGCCACTGCTTCTGCCACGATCTCGGTTTCGTCGGAAACGTCCTCGATCGGGCCGCCGGACGGAGTCTCCTCCTGCTGTTGCTGTGCCTCGGTCTGCGCGATCAGTTCCTCGAGCGCCGCCTGCTCCATTACATTCTGATAGGTCACCTCAAAAGCAGCCTCGTCAATGTCGCCCTCAAATACGTTTGTATAAGTCTCCTCGGGACCCGGCATCTCCGGTCCGGGGATATCCAGAAGTCCATCTCCCTGCTCCATCTCCTGAAGTTCGAGATTGCGGCTCAGGTTCTTCGAAACCTCCGCCAGAATGTCTTCGTCTTGTGCTTTATCAAAGTCGACCTCGGGCTCCTCCTGAAGTTCCTCGGCGTCCTTCACATAGGTCTCGTCAAAAACCTCCGCAGGCGCTTCCTCAGGGATCGGATCGATCTCAGCTACGTCCATGCCCTCGTAGTACTCATACTCCGCAGGAAAACTCTCGGATGCCGGCGTTTCCGCCTGCTCCGTTACGTTTTCGACTGCCTCGGCGACCTCTTCGGTCTGAGCTTCCACAGCCTCCTGCGTAGTTTCGGTCGTCGGCTCAGCCGACACCTCATCATGTTTGCGCACCATATTCAGGATCGCCTGCTTCTGGTCAGCCGTAAGGTAACCCGTGTCGCCTCTCTTTCTCTTGCGAGCCTGGTCAATGATGCTCTCGGTTACTTCTTCCGCCGCCTGTGCTGTCTCTTCGGCAACCTCGGCAACCTCCTCAGCGGCTTCCGCAACTTCTTCTACCGCCTCAGCCACGTTCTCATCCGTCTCAGCGGCAACTTCCGCGGTTTCTTCGGTCGCTGTCTGAAGGGTCTCCTCCACAACTTCGGCTACTTCTTCCGCTACCTGTACTGCCTCTTCGGCCGCCTGTGCGGTCTCTTCCGCAACCTGCGCCGTTTCTTCCACCGCAGGCTTATCTTCATCGTAGACTACATTGACCTGCGTTTCGCGCACGAAATCGGTCAATGTCTCTTCGAGATCTCTGTCTTTCTTCTTTGCAGTCTCTTCCGGCTGTTTTTCCTCGATGATGCTGGTGATGTTCGATGCGAGGCTCGACTGCGTGTCCTCCATCATCGTGATCAGTTTGTGCTCCTTAGCCTCCGGCGTATTCGTGGTCAGGATCTCTTCTTCCTTCAACGCGATCTCAAGCAAACGTCTGCGACGCTCCTCGGCAGCTTCGTAAGCAGCCTGCTGCGCAGCCGCTCTGGCAGCCTCTTCGGCCGCAGCCTGCGCTTCTGCTTCTGCCTGCATTTCCGCCTCGGTTTTCGTGTTCGAAGCGTCCTCATCATATGCGACCGCCTGCATAGCATCGTCCGAAACCGGAAGCTGCGGGCGCCAGCCTTCTTTGGGCGTTTCTTCCTTCGGCGTATCCACGATGCCGAGTTTCTCCGCGCGCTTGCGTTCCTTCTCAAGCAGACGCTCCGTCGTCTCGCGCTCCTCTTCCTCCTGCTGAAGGCGCAGCGCCTCCTGCTCCTCATGGTATTTCTGCAGATACTCCTCGCGGTGGTCGTACTTCTCCTGCTGGAACTTATCGAGCGGCGCATACTGCTGCTTCAGTTCCATCGCTGCGATAACATACTCACCGTTACAGAACAGGAAAATGATCTCGTCACACAGTTTTACACACTCCGAAACGCGGCCGGCCTCAGCGTACAGCTGCGCCAGGCGAAGCTTCCACTCCTCGCTCATCTCGGATGCGGTATATCTCTCCAACAGGGCAATGCGGCGCTCCACGGATACATTGCCCGCGGCCTCATCGACCTTATATCTCATCAAATAGTACTCGGTATCCCGCGGCGCCAGATCGTGGAATTCCTCGCAATACTCCGCAGCATTACGATAGTTTTTCGCCAAAATGGCAATGTCCACTAATCGCTTCAGGATCCTGCGACCCGGATGCGCATAATCATATGCCTGAAGCAAAAGATCGATCGCCTCATCATATTCGCCGCTCATTACGTAAAGCTCGGCAACTTCCGAAAGCAAACGGGGATTCTTTTCTTTTCCCCATTTCATCCCGTCCGCGATCTTTTTCGCCGTATCATACTCTTTCAGCAGGATCAGTTTCCGAATCTGTTCGGTCTTGATCTCGTATTCGTATTTGTCCACAGTTACACCTCTTCAACCGGGAAGCGCCCCGGTATCATTACAGTTCCCGTCTTCCTTCCAGTGCCCGAAGCAAAGTCACTTCGTCAATGTATTCCAGGTCTCCGCCGACCGGCACGCCGCTCGCGATCCTGGTACACCGCACATCCCCGACGGCGCGCACGTAGTTTTTCACCATCATCGCCGTCGCCTCACCCTCCACGCTGGAGTTCGTCGCCAGGATGACTTCCTTGACACTGCCGTCCAAACGGGAAATGAGTTCCTTTAATTTTATATCATTCGGCCCGATATGTAAAGCGGGCGAGATCGCGCCGTGCAAAACGTGGTAAACACCGTTGTACTGGCCGACGCGCTCGTAAGCCACCATGTCCTGGGTC
Organism: Lachnospiraceae bacterium; assembly: GCA_017550425.1. GTDB lineage: Bacteria > Bacillota > Clostridia > Lachnospirales > Lachnospiraceae > UBA1201. Next base: position 23,541 of record JAFZPG010000025.1, read on the forward strand.
GACTCCACCACCATCACGGTGGAATGGTCCCGCTTCGGATTGCCGCAGATCGGGCACTCCTCGCGGTCCGTCAGACACAGGCAGGTCTTGCAATACCGAATGTTCTTCCGTGCCTCCATGATGGTCGAGGTAAGTTTCTCGACGCGGTCGACCGGAAGATTGATCAGGTAGAACGCCATGCGCTGCGCGGACTTCTTACCGATGCCCGGCAGCCTCGACAGCTCGCTGATCAGATTCGTCAATTCCTCACTGAAATATTCCACAATTACTCCCCGCCGCAAATGGCGTAGATCGCAAGCGCGAACGTCGCGCTGCCTTTTAGCAGGTCCTCCACCGCGATGTGTTCGTCATCGCCGTGCATGTTCACCTCTTCTTCATCCTCAACGCAACCGAAGGCCACGCCGTTTTCGACCTCATGCACATAGGTGCCGCCGCCGATCGCCAGAGGCTTGCTGCCGCAGCGCCCGTAGACATACTCGTAGCATTCGATCAATGTCTTTACAAACCATGAGTCTCCCGGCACATAATGGGTCTCGGAGAAACGTTCCACATCAAGCGTGCATCCGAACGACCCGGCGAGCTTCTCGAGCACGCCGATAGTGTTCTCGCGCGTCGATCCGAGCGCCATACGGCTGTCGATCGTGAGCCGCATGCTGCCATCCTTCAGATCCAGCATGTCAGGGCTGACGGTCGTCGGCCCGGTCACCTCGTGATCGCGCATAAGTCCCAGCGCGCTTCCCGCGTGATCCGCGTAGACCAACACTTCGGAAAGCGCGAGCAGCGCCTTCGTTGCCGCATCGTCCGTCCCAGCCAATGCTTCCCGCACGCTACGTATCAGCTGCAGCATGGCAGTGAGTGCATTCGCCCCGAGCTCGGGTGTCGACGCATGCGCGCTCTTTCCCTGCACGGTCACGCGCAGGCTGTCTGCAAACGTCTCGATCATGACGCGGACCGGCAGGTCCTGTGCCAGTTTTTTCGCGGCTGCGGCTAAAACCTCGCGGGATACATTCCGCACCCGCATCTGCGCCCGGTCCGGAATGATATTGAACTTCATACCGGAGTGCGCCTCAATGATGCAAGGCTTAGCATCCGACAGTTCCGCCGGACGGTCGCTTTTGCACACGAACGCGGCGACCAGATGGCCTTTTTCCACATTGACCGCCGGAAAACAGGAGTCCGGGGAGAATGTGTAAGGCGCCGCCGCCTCTTTTTTGTAATAATATTCAATATCCGAGCTTCCGCACTCCTCGTCGCACCCCAGGATGAGGCGGACGTTTTTCCGAAGGGGAACGCCCAGTTCTTTCAGCGCGCGCATGGCATAGAGCGCCGCCATCGCGGGGCCTTTGTCATCCGCCGTGCCGCGGCCGTAGAGCTTGCCGTCGCGTTCCACAGGCTCGAAGGGCGGCGTCACCGTAAATCCCGGAGTCGCCGGGACCACGTCCAGATGCGCCAAAATGTCGAGCCCGCGCAGGGCCTCCTGCATGTCAATGCTGCCCACGTAGTTTTCGTGGTTCTGCACCGCGAAACCGTAGTTCTCTGCCTTAGACAGCGCGAGCGCGAGCGCCTGCGCGGGGCCCTCGCCGTACGGCATGCCTTCTTTCGCCGGCATCTTCTCGCTGTTTATCCTGACCAGGTCGGATATATCGCGGATCATCTCCTCGCGATGCTCCGCCAGCCAGTTTTGGATCTTTTCTTTCATCAGAACAGTCCGCTTAAGCCTCCCAGGCCGCCCATGTTGCCGCCGAAGCCGCCGGCCAGTTTGTTGATGTTCTCCTGGTTCTCGTCTTCCATCTTACGCAGTGCCTCATTGGCCGCTGCAACGATGAGATCCTGCAGCATCTCGATATCATCGGGATCTACAACTTCCGGAGCGAGCGTTACGGATACGACTTCTTTCTTTCCGTTGATAACGACCTTAACAGCGCCGCCGCCGGCTGCTGCCTCGAACTCCTTCTTCTCGAACTCTTCCTGCTGCTCCTCCATCTGTCTCTGCATGCGCTGTGCCTGCTTCATCAGATTATTCATGTTGGACGGCATCATACCGCCGCCGTAACCGCCTTTTTTAGCCATAATAAGCCTCCTGAAATGTTTGTTATATGATTCAAACCCTATTGATAGGGAAGTCGATATTTTTGATCCTCGTCGTGCCGTCGCCGGCATCGGCATATGCATCGTGTTTTCCGTCGAGCGCGCGTCCCAGGATGAAATTCCTGCCAAGCATGCGGGCAATGGACTTCTGCAGATCCGCCAGCCGCTGCTCCGTCAAAATGTCGTGGCTGCCCTTCTCGGAAAATACCAGTTTGAAGCCTCCGCGATACTCCGGCTGCGCATACTGCAGCGCGCTTCGAAGTAGCGCCGGCGCGTTTCGCCGGATCTCGTCCCAGTTCTCCAAAAGCAGGGGCAGGTCGTTTTCGGTCGCCATGGGCAGATCTTTGAACTCCTGCGCATCGCCTGCGTCGGCAGCTCCTAAGCTGCCCTGTGCGGGTGCGCTGCCTGCGGACGGGGTCTCCACATCATAGCGGGCCGCCTCTACAGCCTCTGTCGCGCCCTCAGCGGCGTTTTTCACGCTCTGTGCGAGGAACTGCGCATCGGCAGGGGCAACGCCGTTTTTGGCGAGATCTGCGACCATCTGCTCGAGTTTCGATATCCGCATCGAAAGAGCCTGGCCCGTATCGGCGCCGAGCATCTGCGGATACATCAGCCGGAGGACATCGACCTCCAACACCGCCCGCTTCTGCGTCGCCAGACGCAGCCGGTTCGTGGTCTCGGAAAAAACGCGGATGTAATTCATGAGCTGGTCCATGGTCATGGACTGCGCCAGCTGCTCGAGTTTCGGCCGCCGCTCCGGCAGGATGCCGATCTCCTCGTCGGAGACCACGCCGGTCTGCAGCATAAGCAGGTTTCGCATAAACCAGACAAAATCGGAAATAAACTGACCCGGATCGCGGCCGGAATAGCAGATATCGTCGATCTTCTGCAGGGCGCGACGCGTGTCGCAGTCGCGGATCGAAGTCATCAGATCGACAAAAACGTCCACATCGGAAGCACCGATGATCTCGAGCACCTGCTCATAGGTGAGTTTCTCGCCGAAGTGGAATGAGACACACTGCTCCAGGATCGACAGGGCGTCACGCATGGCGCCGTCGCCTGCGCGGGCAATGTATCGCAGAGCATTTTCCTCTGCTTCCACCCCTTCCTTCTGTGTAATGCTCACGAGCTGGTCGTAGATGTACTCGGTCGGGATGCGCTTGAAATCGTAGCGCTGGCACCGGGACAGGACCGTCACCGGGATCTTGTGGACTTCTGTCGTCGCCAGGATGAAGATCACATAGGACGGCGGCTCTTCCAACGTTTTCAAAAGTGCGTTGTACGCGCCCGCGGACAGCATGTGCACCTCGTCGATGATGTAGACGCGGTACTTGCCTTCGGTCGGTGGGTATTTCACCTCTTCGCGGATCTCACGGATGTTATCCACGCCGTTGTTGGATGCGGCGTCGATCTCCACGACGTTCATCGATGTCCCGTTCAGGATCCCCTTACAGGTCGCGCACTCATTGCAGCAGTTTCCGTTCTCCGGATGCTCGCAATTCACCGCACGGGCGAATATCTTAGCAATGGAGGTTTTACCGGTTCCGCGCGTTCCGCAGAACAGGTAGGCATGACCCACACGTCCGCTCTTTATTTGATTTCGCAATGTCGTGACCACCGCTTCCTGACCGCGGACTTCGTCGAAGTTCTGCGGGCGGTGCTTACGATAAAACGCCGTGTAAGCCATGCTCTCTCCTTTCGTAATTCTCTGTTTATGTATTTATCAGTCGCCGAAGCAGATGCCCATGGCCTTCGCTTCGCGGATCATGCTGCAGTCGGGCTCGATCACTTTGAGTTTTCCTGCGATCTCCGAAAGCGGTACCGGGGTGGTCTCGCCGTTCACCATGCAGACCAGATGTCCGAAGTCTCTCTTCAGAATCAGTTCGCCGGCTGCGGCGCCGAGTCTCGAGGAAAGCACGCGGTCGTAAGCGCAAGGCGCGCCGCCACGCTGCATGTGTCCTGGAACCGTTACGCGGACTTCCTGCCCGCCGTGCTCCAGGATCGCTGCCGATACTTCGTAAGCGACCGAAGGGTATTTCGCCGCGCGGGCTGCCAGTTCGGCTTTTTTCTCCTTCTTCGGAAGGTCTGCGACCTCCTTACTGATGGCGCCCTCAGCGACCGCCACGATGGAGAAACCTTTACCCGCCTTCGTGCGCTCTTTCAGCGCTCCGATGACTTTATTGATATCGTACGGGATCTCGGGGATCAGGATGATGTCTGCCCCGCTGGCCATGCCGGCATACAGGGTCAGCCAGCCGACCTTATGTCCCATAACTTCAACTACAAATACACGACCATGGGATGCCGCGGTGGTGTGGATCATATCGATCGCATTCGTCGCAACATCGATGGCGCTCTGGAAACCGAAGGTCACATCCGTGCCCCAGACATCGTTATCGATGGTCTTCGGGAGGCCAATGACGTTCAGGCCTTCGTTTGCGAGCAGGTTCGCCGTCTTTAGGGAACCATTGCCACCGAGAACGACCAGGGCGTCCAGGTTCAGGTCGCGGTAGGTCTTCTTCATGGCCTCGACTTTATTCAATCCGTTTTCATCGGGCTCGTTGATCATCTTAAACGGGGTACGGGAGGTACCCAGGATCGTTCCTCCGATGGTCAGAATGCCTGAAAAATCCTGAGGCTTCATCCGGCGGAAATTCCCGTACATCAGGCCGCGGTAGCCCTCCAGAAATCCATAGATCTCAACCTTCTCTTTCGACTGATACAATGTCTTTGCCACGCCCCTCATGGTAGCGTTCAGCGCCTGGCAATCGCCTCCGCTGGTCAACATTCCGACTCTCAACATACATTGCCTCACTTTCTCTGCATTTGCAGGCATACTTACGTTAAAGTATACCACATTTTCCGCGGAAATTCAACGAGGATTTCGGGAATCAAAAGCGGCGGGAAGGAAACTTCCCGCCGCTTTCTTATACCGGAGGGATGCCCCCTCAACCGATTATTTCAACTTTTTGATTGCGTTATTCTGATCTGCAATGATTTTTTCCCAGTTCTCCATATTGGCCTTGATGCCGTCTGCCGGGGTCGTATCACCGGCGAAAAGCGGATGAAGGAAATCATTCATTATACTTTCATAGTAGAGGCCATGCACATACAGTTCCAGACGGGACTTAATGTTCCTGCCTCGCTTCATCCTCCTTTGTTTTTTCATAATTCTCCTCCATCTCAGGAAGGATCAGGCCTTCCTGTTTCGATTACGCTTTATAACAACGGCTCCTGCAGCACCGAGCAGAATCACTGCTCCGCAAATAACAAACGGCCATACATTATTGCCCTTTGTGTCTGATGCCGCATCCGTGGGAGCCGCGAGCGTCCCGTCCTGTTTATCTTCCGATCCGGCTTCGGTCGGCTCCGTCGAAACCTCGGTCTGTGCCTCCATCGGCGCTTCTGTAAGTGCTTCGGTAGGCTTCTCGGTCGGCTCCTCCGTTGGCGCTTCCGTCAGTGCTTCTGTCGGTTCTTCGGTCGTGGTTTCCGGTTCGGTCGACTCCGTCTCCGAATACGCAGCGAACGGGAAGATCTCAACAGGCATGCTTGCGTAATCACTTTCAAACTGTCCATGAACATCCTGAGCCACGAGATATACGAAATAATCCTCTCCCAAATCCGGGGCTAACACAATCGTAAGAGTACCGTCGTTGATCGAACCATCTACGTCCAGATCCTCATATTGCAATATCTTAGCATCCGAGTTTCCTCTGGTATACTCTTTATCCAAAACCAGCACGGACAGCCGGTTGGGGGTGTGTTTTCCCGCAACCGAATACGACAACGTGAGCGTATTTCCCGATCTTACGACCCCCGGATCCTCCAAAACATGCAAACGAATCTCGTCATCCAGCAAGGTCAGTTTATATGCTCCATGTCCGCTGTTATCCACAGAAGCCAATGAAGAAAACAAAACGTAGGAAAGATCCAAATTCAGCGCCGGACTGACACCTCGTTGCATGCCGATACGCTCGAAGTGACTGAAGACGTCCCCATCTGTGTCAACATAACCGGAAGCGGCTTTGCTTTCAGCAGAGGCGGATCGGATCCACCAGGAGGATGCTGTACCCCCTGCGAGGATCATATATTTCCTACGAGAATCATCCAGCCAAGATTCAGGATCATAACCATATGATCGGTTTCGAATATCCTCAATATCCAGAAGAAAGATCTTTTCACCGATAAGCGCTGAATATGCCTCGAAAGTATCGCCTAATTCCGGCTCCCGGTCATGCGCCGCGATCACACTGGATGCGATGGCATTTCTTTCCGCCTCGGAAAACACATTCGGCTTCAACAAAAAGGCCTCTCCATTCAACCCGGCCCTCAGGTCGCTGTATCTCCAATCATTGAGTTGCGAAGCTCCTTCGTTTACTTTTCCATCTGCGTCAAATGGTGCCATATATAAGATTTCATCGCAGTCGAGCAGCATGGTCCGTCCGCCATAAATTTCGGTCGTGGGATCCAGTACACGATACTTCACCGGGAGGCCATCATACTTCCCGAAATACACAAAATCCCCTTCCCATTTCGTATGAAATTCAGTAGGATCGTCCGGCGATCCAATCTCACCGATACCAAGGGATATGTTCTGCCTCTCCGGTTTCGGATCTTCCGGTTCAGTTTCCAAAAGAGAAATCCCATACACCCTCGATAAACAATCATTCTGTTCACGGATCACCGCATTCAAAGCAGGCATCTGCGATTGGATCGCTTCCTGAGGAGTCACCGCGCCTGCGGCGATATCCCAGATAAAACCCGACCCCAAAACGTCTTCCAGTCCGCTTACATACAGGTCCAGACGCTGTCGGGTCTTCCCGCTCTTCATTCTATTCAAAGTCTCGTCGACCGCCCTGGTGTCTTTATAAGCAGGATAATACTCTTCCTTCCATGCGTCGCCATCTTCATAACCCGGAACCGGATCTGTATACAGATCGAAAGCGAATGCGATCTCATTTGCTTCATCATGACTGTACGATGAAGGAATAAACAAAACTTGTTCTCTTTCGGTCGCAACCGGTTCCTGTCCATCCGGGCAGGGAAACATCACAAAGCCCCATTCATCGGACATAGTCCAAAGATCGGCCTTAGCATATTCTTCCGTCACGCGCATGGCAGCCTCGCCCCGAGTGAAGCAATCTTTAAAATAATCCCAATCGGAACCATTCGGCTGAGGCTCGGCGTACTTCTGCCACATATTATTGGCCCAATTCAGGGCATCGAGAAAACCCTTCGTTCCCATTTGATTGATAAAGTGGCCTTCGGTGTCCTTCGTTAACAGATCTGTTCCTGAAGAGTAGATAGCCGCCTGGAAATAATCGTAATTATATCCGACCATGCCCCACGTATCGATGTCGCCATCATGATCTGTGTCTCGGGTACAGGCCCGCAAAACCTCTTCAAATTTGGACCAGGTCCACGTTCCGTTCTTCTGAAGATCATACAGCGTTTCCGCGCCATATCCCGCTTCCTGCAAGAGCCTTTTGTTATAGAAGATGCCATACCGCGGCTCATGACCGACTGCCATGCCATAGACATGCCCACCGACCGAAGTCGCCTCCAGAACTCCCTGATTCCACTTCTCTTCTCTGAAATCCAGATTGGACAAAGGATCGAGCGGAGCCATCATCCAGTTGTTGAAAAGACTCGGAAACCATGATGCATCCAGGGTGCAGATCTGGCCGATCGGATCTCCCGCCGTAATGGAAGAAGAGAGTTGCGTCGTGTAACTCTCGCCCCATCCGCCGATATTATCGGTATGGATCGTGAAGTGAAAGGTCTTCTGGATATCGTCATAATAATCCAGACGATCTTTCTCATACTGATTACTCGGTTCTTTCGGCTCGCCTTCATACCAGTTAACGATCCGAACATCCCTGCCTTTAAGATCCACACCCGTAGAATATGGCCCAACAATACATTTTTTCGGATCCTCTTCATTTGTTTCTGTTTCCTCAGGGGCAGCGAAAACCGATCCCTGTCCCATGCCCGAACTTCCCGCGATCAGGGTCAATGCCAAAACAGGCGGCGCAACGACCCATGCCGCCTTCTTCTTTCTTTTTTTCATAATAGTCTCCTCCATGTATGCTTTTCTCATGCACCTTACGCCGTGCACACATCGGTCTTTTGATCTTCGTTCTTACTTATATAGACCGCATTTGTTTCCGAATCTTACATCTTACTGTCATTATACTACCATCGGTTGAAATCCGCAATTCATTTTCCGCTTGACGAACCCCCGAAAAACGTGTATAGTATAAGGGCGCAGCCGGGGAGTTAGCGGTGCCCTGTACTTGCAATCCGCTATAGCAAGGGTGATGTCCCGTTTCGGGTTGGCCAGGTAGGGCTGCCCTTAGCAAGTGACGTTGACGTTTGAGTCTCACGCAATAGCAGCCCATGAACCGTGTCAGGTCAGAGATGGAGCAGCACTAAGTGGTTTCTGTTATGTGCCGTGAGGAAGCTTGGGCCGAGTTAACTACTGAGGTAACGCCTATTTATCCATCACAACACGGGACGCGCTGTTTTAATATGATCCGCAGGATCATATTAAAACTGCGCGTCAGTGCTCGAAACCAATCCAAACATAACCATAAGACAAGGTATACGACTATGGATGATGATTTTTTCGACCTTCCGGAAGCTGAAAAAACCAAGTCGCAGGAGAAGCATGAGCCCGGCTCATCTGCTCCCTCTGTTCGTGCGTCCTCACCGCAGGAGCCGGCTCAAAACGACGGCGATCTTCCCACCCCCAATCTGAACTACGTGCCCGGGATGCAGCAGGATCCGCAACAGCAGATGCCTGCCGTGCAGCCGCCCACGATGCCTTACAGTGAGGAGGAAGCCCGCTCCGATCAGTATAAAGCAGGTTTCAACGACGGGTACTACACCGGCTACACAAACGCTATGCGCGACCACCCTTCGTTCACCTGGGACAATGATCGCAAATCCCGCCAGAGCTTCACGTTCGGCCTGATCTCGATCTTCACCATCTTCATCCCCTTCATTTCGATCGCCGCTGCCATAGCTGCCATCGTCATGGCCCTGCAGTCGCGCAATCACGGTAAGTTCCCGCAGCGCTCGCTGTACGGTCTGATCCTCGGCATCACCGCCGCCGTGCTTATGGTCATTGCCCTCATCATCGCCATGACCTATCTGCAGACGCCCGAAGGGCAGAAATTTATGGAAAACTTTTACAAATAGAGTATAGACAAGACCGCCGCGACCCGATCGGATCGCGGCGGTTTCTTATGTCCTATACTTCGCTCAGATATATTCCACGCCGAGTTTGCGCAGTTTTGCCCTCTTCTTCTGAACCTTTTTATCCGGGAACCGGCGGCCAATGCTGTCCGTCAGCATGTAGACTTTCAGTCCGGCTTTCACGGCGCCCTTCGCAGTCGCGCCGACGCAGCCGCACTCATCCAGTCCGCACAGGACCACCTCGGAGTACCCGACCTGCTCCACGTGCTTTCGGAACGCCTTTGCGGTAAATGAATTGGAGAAATATTTCTCAAACACGAGATCCGAGGCCACGTTCAGCCCGTCGTAAAGTCTGGCGCCAGGCGTGCCCTGGATCGTAAAGCCGATGAACACTCGGTTTGTGATAATGTTTTGGAACACCTGCTTGATGTAAATAATGTCGTATCCCTGCTCCTGATAACGCGCGATCGAAGCATTGACCGCTGCAACCAGTTCGTCCATATCATAGGAAAACATCTTCTTTCGACCCTCACGCAGGTAGTCACTCTGCATGTCGATCACGATCAGCGCCTTTTTCTCTTCCATCTTCCCTCCTGCGGTGCAAAAAAATCTCATGTCATATCTGCACCTTCAAACACACAGTACAGATTATAACATGAGAGGTTGTTTTTGTATACATCCGGATCACTCTTTGGTATCCGCTTTGTTTTCCGCTTTAGTGTCCGCTTTGATCTTCAGTTCATGCAGGCTGTTGATATAAGTCACCATCAAATTCAAAGCCTGTCTTCGTTCCTCCTTCGACAATTGGTTAGCAAATTCCAAAAACAGGGTGTCCTCGTCGTTACTTTTGTTTCTCAACAGGAAATCCGCGGAAACGCCTGCGCCATTGCTGATCTTCAGCAACGTTTCTGCCCGCATGCTCTTCGCGCCGCTCTCCACCGCCGCCAGATACCCGGGCGATATATCGCAACGCTCCGCAAACTGCTCCCTCGTCAGGCCCAGTTTCTTCCGAACGGCGAAAATGTTATCACCTAATTGAAACTTGAATTCCTTACTCATTGGTAATGCCTCACAGAAAATCTAATCATTTTCTATAATTCTACCAAGATTGTGCCCGGAACTGTATAACCGAACGGCGATTATTCATATCACCGCTCGGTGTTTTTGGCCCCAGTTTCCTCAGTTATCGAATTCCGTTTTACGATATATGCCGTGCCAACGGTCTCCTATGTCGTAAGCCTCGAAACAACAAGCACCGCAGGCTCCATGCCTACGGTGCTTTTCTTCAACAGAACTTTTCTTTCCGTTTGAAAATAACGAAAACAATTGTATGATGTTCATTCAAGCCAAAGTTCCAAATGCATTGGCCGCGATCACGTGGTACAGAAGTAATGCGATCAGGATCACGAGGTAGATGCGACGGAAATGCGGTCTCGGCGTACGCTTTCCGCTGAGTTTGTTCAGCAGGAGTGCCACG
>JAFZPG010000026.1 GCA_017550425.1 Lachnospiraceae bacterium
CTGCGTAGGAGCCTGTGTCGGCGCCTCTGTCGGCGGCTGCGTAGGAGCCTGTGTCGGCGGTTGCGTCGGTGCCTGTGTCGGCGGTTGCGTCGGCTCCTGTGTCGGCGGTTGTGTCGGCGGCTGCGTAGGTGCCTCGGTCGGCTCCGGGGTCGTTGTTTCCTTCGCCGTCGTGGTCTCCTTTGCCTTTGCTTCCGCTTCATCCATCTCATGAGATCCCCAGTGGATGGTAGGATTCTTTCCGGCAGCGAGCATATCGAAGTTATACTCTATAGATTTGATATAAGTGTCCGGATTTACTTTGAATACACCGGCAATGATGCCCTTACGCGCATTTGCATAGGTCGTCGTGTACATCTTGGTACGCTTAACTTCCTTGCCGTTCATGTATTCGACTTTATAAACATCAGCCTTAACGACCGGGTAGAAGCTGCCGGTCTGCTCAGCATATTCTTTCTTCGGATTTGCAATATACTCCGAGATCGTAGGCATGCTGTCGTCATAGACCAGTCTGAAATATGCAGACGGATCCGCGTCTTTCGGCGGAATCTGGCAATCTTTTTCTACCAGTTTGGATTCGTAACTGATGGTGCGTCCGGCCGCCCGTTCCTCTACGCCGTAGATGCGGAAATGGAGCTCGCCGATCGTTCCGTTATTCGTAACCACCGTCTCAATGTAGACCGGGTGTTTGTAGTTGTTCTGAATGATGAAATCGCTGTTCCCCTGAGAATAAACCATGGCATCCAGGCCGGCCGGTACATACGAAGGAACACGGGAGTGTGCCTTACGGTACGCGATACCGAGTTCGGCGTTGAGCGCCGCGTTGTACAGGGTCGTAGCCACCTGACAGATACCGCCGCCGATCTCATCGACAACGTCGCCGCCGGCATAGGTCGGAGCCTTCTTATATCCTGCATCCAGTGTCACCGGGCGCATGATCGACAGGGCGGACAGCGTTTCGCCGGGATAGATCATAACACCGTTGAATTTATTCGTGGCCAGGGTAACATTGACCGAGCGGTCTTTCATGGTCGCATTGAACTGCGTCACTCCCTCGCCGAGCAGAGCACCAAAGCCTTCATATACATCTCTCGTAACGGAAGGTTTCGTGACCTTATATACTGCGTTGACGACCAGCGCGCCGTCCTTCGTGCAAGCTTGATTTGCCGTCAGGATCGCCTCGGACAGGTCATTATATGTTGCGTCTTTATCGATCGTGATACCGTCAGAGCCGTTCTTCACCACGAAGGTGCCTCCCTCTCTCGAGACGGATGCATTGACCGGCTTACTCTCCAGCCGGGTCACGAAGTCGAACAAAAACACCTTAAGAAGATCCCTGTTGACGTCTGTTTCCAACGAGAGCGTCATATTGGAATGCTCCAGATCTTTCTTTGCTTTATACTGGTTGATCAGGCTACCCTTCGTCTTCAAGGCGAATGCCCGGTCGAGCACGTCCGAACGGTTGCTCCAATAAATACCGATCTCGGCAAATGTGATATCGATCGCTTTACTTCCTACATTCACCCGAAGCGGCATAGATCCTAACGTATTAATGCGATCATCGACTGCCTTCTCGACTTCCTCCCGGGTCATCCCGCCGATCGCTATATCATCCAAATATACTCCGTCCGGAACGGTCTGCGAATCATCTGCGTATACCTTATCCGGAAGCAGACATGCAAATAGCACTGTCAGCAACGCTGCCAATGTTATCCACAAACGAGATCCCTTCAATTTTTTCATAATACCTCCTACAGCCCTTCGCTGCTGAAACCTAACCTGAAACCCTGACCCCAATGAATTATGTGACGATCTTTGCGTAATGCGCCGGTCTAGAAGTTCGGGGCGATCATGCCGATGATCATACCCAAGACCAAAATGATCGCTATGATCGCTGCGATGATCCGCTGTCTTCTCTTCTGCTTGGTTTCTCTTCTTCTTTCTGAAGCCATTTCGTCTACACCTGCCTTATAAGATTCTTCCGGATCTCTTCCGTGAGCCGGCCTGCAGTGCCCCGAAGGTACACTTCTGACACTACATCCATAGTATTATAGCACTTATTTTCGCGTCACACAATAGGAATTCAAAAAACATTCGTCGCACTTCGGCGATCTGGCGGTGCAGATCGTACGTCCCAACGTGATGATGTGGATGTTGTAGAGGATCCAGTGATTCCTCGGGAGGACCTTCATCAGATCGTATTCGATCTTCTCCGGATCGCTCTCCTTCGTAAACCCGAGTTTGCGGGAAATGCGCTTAACATGCGTGTCGACGACGACCGAAGGCTTGTGGTAGACATTGCCCAGGATGACATTGGCCGTTTTCCGGCCCACGCCGGACAGGGCGGTCAGTTCCTCGATGGTGTCCGGGACTTCGCCGCCGTGGCGCTCCAGAAGCTGGTTCGCGCAGGCAATGATGTTCGCCGCCTTATTGCGGAAGAAGCCCGTCGGGCGGATGTCCTCGCACAGTTCGTCGAAATCCGCCGCAGCCAGTTTCTCCACCGAATCATATTTACGAAACAGGTCCTTCGTCACGATATTGACACGCGCGTCCGTACACTGGGCGCTGAGCATGGTCGCCACCAGCAGCTGCCACGGCGTCTCATGGTTCAGATAACAGATCAGGTCGGTCCCGTACTCCCGATCCAGTGCAGCGATCACGCCTTCCACCCGTTCTTTTTTCGTCATAGTGTCCTACCAAATTCCGGTAAATGCCGGTAAACTCCTTGTGTCTTTTATGCTCTTATTATACCAGTCCTAAAGTATATCGCAAGAGTTAACAACAGAAAACTGCTGAGGATACTGTTCTCTAAGACTTATCAGACATATGCAATCGGGCCGTCGGCGATGCCGGCGGCCCGTAGCCCGTAATATCATTCATAACGCAACTTTACTCTTCTTTTCTTTACCAGGCGATAAGTCAATAGCGCAAGCGCTATCCCCAGAATGATGCGAAGGAGATACAACGCAATGATCTGAAGAAGCGGCATACCATCCCAATAATTCTCCGGCCAGATACGGAAAAACAGGCGATACAATTCCATCCCGGCCGAACTAAAAATTCTTGAAATGCAGTAGGTTATAGCCGCCCCCGTCAGCAGGAAAGGCAGCACTTTGGGAATCATCTCAGACACTAGGTACAGTGCCCCCCAAAGCATCCACAGGATTACATACAACCCCACCCATTCCATTATACGGATCAAAGCAGGGGAAAATGTCCAAAAATCCCCACGATAGTAATACAGATATTTTTCACCGATCTGAGGAAAGCGTGTTCCAATCAGCAAAGCCAAGAAAAACTGAAGAACAAAAAGCAGTGTCGCCGTCCCCCAATATGCCTTCGCCTGATCACCAAAAACCTTTTTGCGACCATATAATACGATCTCTGAGGCATAGGTCCCATTGGAATGGGCCGTATTCACGATCAGGCATAACAGAATAACCGCCGAAAAGCACTGCCAAACTAGGCATTTCTCCCACATATAACCATGATAGGACCTTCTCTCGTACGCTTCCGCTGCATATGTCGTCCCATCCACATACTCTCCCCAGGGTGATTCATTCTCCAGCAGGAAATCCATAACCGTCAGTGCGTTATCCATACACTCCTTTTGGTATTCCAATTGATCCCGATCGTAGTAAGAAGGTGTTTCCGTTTCAATCGACTCACGCAGTTTCAGTACAACCTCTTTTTGCGCACGCAGTTCGTCCATATTTGCATATTCTTCTATATAAGCATCCCAATAGATCGGCAGATCGCGGGCATTATCCCTGAAGCGAACCGAAAACAGCAGCACAAACACCAGATTTACTGACGCCAACGCCCAGAACAGCGGCGATCGGGTCAAGCGAAAGATTACATGTTTCATGCTTCACCCCTCCGTTCCGATCCACGGAACAATCCAATTCGAACGATTCCGGTTTCCCCAGTCAAATAAAGGATCCGTTCTAGTTTATCCGCATGCACAGTCAGTTGTTTTTCCGCCAGCCGCACCGGGATCTTTTGGGCTTCAAGTATCTTTTTTGCTTTCAAAGTGCAGTTTTCGTCTGCAAAATACAGTTCGTAATAATTTTCGGTTTCTTCAACCTGTAAAACCTTATTAATTTTATGCTCGGATATCTCGTAGATTTCCGAACAGTTTTTCCGAATCTCATCCGCAATATGGGATACCAGCAACACCAAACGCCCCTCATCACGCAACTCCTTCAATCTGGAGTAAAGCAAATCCGTACTTTCCATATCCAACGAGTTCGATGGTTCATCCAGCAGCAACACGGGCTGTTCAGAAAGAATGGTCAGGATTATCCCCAGTTTCTGACGCATCCCCATGGAATATTTCTCAACAAGAACGTCTCGCATCTCGTAAAGGCCCCAACCTTTAAATTCCGACAAAACTGCCTGTTTATCGTATTTATCCCTTAGAAAATACCTCAAGTTATCATCGCCTGTCATTCCCTGCCAAAAAGCCGGGTTTTCAAGAAGTTGTGCACAAGCAGGCGTAGTCACATCGGCCCCTTCCGTTTTCTGAAAACAGATCCGTCCTTTTTGCGGAAACAGTAATCCACCTATTAATTTCATCAGCGTCGTCTTTCCGCTGCCGTTGCTTCCGATGATTCCGATGATACTGCCCGATTCCAAACAAAGAGAGGCATCTCGAAAAACCTCTTTCTTCCCATATGAGAAAGCTATGTCTTCAATGATCAAACGAATTCCATTCATGTGTTTCCTCACTCTCATTGTAAACGACTTCGTTTGTATCAAATCGGACATATTTCATGAGTTTGATATCTACTCCGCTTCCATCCTCCAAGACACGAAGGCGGACGAACCCGGTGTCGGGCGTTTCACTCTTTGGCATGCTATATCCCATACGAGAATCTACATTCATCGGAGCCAACCATATGGTTTTATTCTCTTCATCCACACGATAGTAATCCGGATCCGTTCTTAAGTAAAACCCTTTCAAGTCTTCAAACGAAGTAAGGCCGACAGTCGCACTCCAAGGAATTCGATCCGTCTTCAGCACATATTCTCTATAATATTTTGCTGTCTCGGAAAACGGGGTCTCCACTACGATCCAATAAGAATGATCAGGAACAAAAAAGGTAATCATTTCGCGATAAGCCGCGTCATTTTTCCCTGTTTTCAGAAAAAAGTAATGCTGATCCGCGCAAAAAACGTACGTTTCTGCAGCTTCATCTGTCTGCACACCTTCGGAATTGATCGAATATGCAAAATCGGGATGGTTTTTTGCGCAGTCCTTGTAGAAATCAAATCCCCCCGGAAAGGAAAAATAATAATCATGATCTCCACTTTGCCCTACTTTTCCACTCAATGATTTCTTCAGAACCAATACCGCTTTATCATCCATGCTAACTATATGTATATCCTCTGCGCGTGAAGTGACAATTACATAAATACCGAAGCAAAGGAATATCGGGAGCACGCATAATACTATGCGGAGCCAGTGTTTTTTCATATCGACCTCTCTATTTGCTTATCATTTTAATTATGCCAAATTCATACCGACTGAACAAACCGGTTGCAATCATCTCAACAGGATAAAACGAGTATCTGCGATAGGAAGAATCTTCCCATGTGTCATTAACAACGACAAATTCGTCAGTTTTTGTCACTGTTTTTCCTTTCAAAGTCTTCCACGAAGTCCGAGCAAATTCGCTTCCGCAGGCACACATGATATGATCCGGGATTCCAAGCAAACATACTCTGTTGTAGTTAAACTCCGATAACATGCTTTCCCAGATATCATAATAATCTTCATTTCCTTTCTTAGTCGTTAACCCTATCTTCGGCATCATAGCCGTAACCAGTTTGCATATATTCCCCATTTTCATTCCGCCGTTCGGTGGAGATACATACTTTTTCTCAACAGCGGTATTAACTACGACTTTTCCAAATTGAACTCCGTTTAGTGTCCTGCCGGAATTATATTCCAACATAGAAGTTATGGCCGAAGACCAGCAGATGCCGGATTTTGTAATCGCTTTAGCCGCATTCGAGTTATATGCAGCCTTGATCCTCGCCTGATCGAAGTTATTCGAAGATAGTGCAATCGGATAACCCGCAGAAACCTTTAGCGTTCCTTTTTTTACATCTTCACCCGCATATTTTCGTTCCAAGTACCTCACGATTGATCGAGGATAAACATTTCCGAATTCATCTGTCGTTTCATGAGGCTCACCATGGCTCTTATCCAACGACCATCCATCCCTCGAATACAAAACATATTCTGAGCCGCCGTTCTTTTTGTTCGGTTCGTTATTCGCCATAATAAATGGAACTAATAACAGCATCAGCGCCGATAGTACGAAATATGCTAAATATTCAGACTTTCGCCCCCTCCAGATTGATTTGTTGTTCATTTCATTTTCCCTTTTCGCGTTTTTTTCTGAAAGTATGAGTTGATTATTATACTATCATATATTATTTGAAATGTCAAGGATACTTCATATAGCATTAATACTTCATTTTGCGTTTTCCTACTTTCATCGGAAACGACTTCATTTACATCAAATCAGAATTATATCACAAGCTTGAAGTCCATTATCCCATAGTCCGAGAATACCGAAAAAAAACAATCAAAGGCTCATCCTTCAATCGTATGAAAATGTATGGGAACCGCACAAATTACTTGACAGTTACGCGGATTCGGTGTATATTGAAGACACAAAAATAAATCGTGCACACGGAGGTGTAAAATGGGAAAGTTTATCATTAAGGAAACCAAGACCGGAACTAAGTTCGATCTGCTCGCTACCAACGGCCAGGTGATCGCTACTTCCGAGGTTTATACGACATTGTCGGCATGCAAAAACGGTATCGCAAGCGTTGCTAAAAACGCAGCCATCGCTAAGATCGAAGATCAGACCGTAGAAGGTTTCGAGACCGTTACAAACCCGAAGTTCGAGATCTACGTTGATAAGGCAGGCGAGTTCCGTTTCCGCCTGAAAGCAAGAAACGGCGAGATCATCGCTGTATCTGAAGGCTATGTTACAAAGGCAAACTGCGAGAAGGGTATCGCAAGTGTTCAGAAGAACGCTCCCGACGCTCCGATCGAAGAGGCGAAGTAATAACGTTTCCGAACGAAAAAATATCAGGCCGCCGAGGAACCTCGGCGGCCTGATTTATTTCCGGCAAGGGGGTTCCCCTTGTCTTTTTTTATGCTTCTTGCAGTTTCAGCAGTTTCGCTGCCTGGTCCGCCGCGGTAAGCGCGTCAATGATCTCGTCGAGATCGCCGTTCATCACCTGATCGATACGGTACAGTGTCAGTTTGATCCTGTGCTCCGTCACACGTCCCTGCGGAAAGTTGTAGGTACGGATCTTCTCGGAGCGGTCGCCCGTTCCAATCTGGCTGCGGCGCTCCGCCGCCTCCTCGCTCGCTTTTTTCTCCAGCTCGAGTTCGTACAGTTTTGCACGCAGTACGCGCATCGCCTTATCGCGGTTCTTCAGCTGGCTTTTTTCATCCTGGCAGGAGATCACGATTCCCGTCGGGAAGTGCGTCAGGCGCACCGCCGAGTCGGTGGTGTTGACACATTGTCCGCCGTTTCCGGAAGAACGGAATACGTCGATGCGGATATCCTTCGGGTCAATGACGATATTATTATCTACTTCTTCGGCTTCCGGCATGATCGCGACCGTGCTGGTCGAGGTGTGGATGCGGCCGCCGCTCTCCGTCTCCGGAACGCGCTGCACACGATGTACGCCCGACTCATACTTCAGACGGGAATACGCGCCCGCGCCGCTGATGATGAAAACGACCTCCTTCATACCACCAATGCCGTTCTCGTTGCAGTCGACCATCTCCACCTTCCAGTGATGTGCCTCTGCATAGTGCACGTACATACGGTATAATTCCGCCGAAAACAGCGCCGCCTCGTCGCCGCCCGCGCCCGCGCGGATCTCGACGACAACGTTCTTATCATCGTTCGGGTCCTTCGGAAGCAGGAGGATCTTGATCTCATTTTCCAGTTTCGCGACGTCCTCTTTTGCCTGCGCCAGTTCTTCCTTCAGGAGCTCCCGCATCTCGTCGTCGCTCTCGGAATCCAGCATGTCGATGCTGTCCTGTATGGTCTGATTTGCCGCCTTGTACTTGCGATAGGCCTCCACGAGCGGCGTCAGCTCCGCATGCTCTTTCATCAGCTTGCGGAAACGCGTCTGGTCGCCGGTCAGCGCCGGGTCGTTCATCTCCATCAGGACCTCTTCGTAACGAACCGACAAATCCTCTAAATTCTCAAACATGTTCTCTCCGTTCCGCGCATCCTGTGCGCGTTCTGTCTATGTCTATTCGGGTCTGCGCGCGCTCACCACGCGTGGAAGCCCCGCCAGATCCTTCGTCACACGGACATCGGTAAGTCCGTTTTGCTTAAACAGTTCCGATACCTGCTCGCCCTGTGTCGCGCCGATCTCCACATACAGACGCCCTCCGGGCACCAGATGTTCACACGCTTCCCGGGCAATGCGTTCATAAAACGCCAGGCCGTCATGCTCGGCAAAAAGCGCCAGGCCGGGTTCGTGTTCGCGCACCTCTGGCATCAGCGTCGGCCGCTCGCTCTCTGCGATGTACGGCGGGTTGGAAACGATGACATCGTAGGTCCGGTCGCCGACCGCGGCCCACAGGTCTCCTTCGGAAAATATCAGCGTAACGCCGTTGCGGGAAGCATTGTCCGCGGCGACATTCAGCGCCTCACGGGAAATGTCCGTCGCCTCGCCGGACGCAAACTGTCCGGACTTCATCAGGCTCACGGCAATACAGCCGCTGCCCGTACACAGATCCAGGAACCGCCCCGCCTTCGGGTTCTCCGAGAGCACCAGATCCACCAGGACCTCGGTGTCATACCGCGGGATCAGGACCGCCGGCGTCACGCGAAATGTCAGCCCGTAGAAATCCTGCTCGCCGGTGATGTACTGCACCGGAATGCGCGTAAGGCGGGTCTGAACGGCCGCCTCAAACCGCGTCATCTCTTCTTCATCCGCCAGCCGCTCCTGCTCCAGCAGGTAGTGCGTCCGGTCCAGACCGAAGACATGGGAAAACAGGATCCAGGCATCGCTCTCCGGCTCCGGAATGCCGCCTGTGCGCAGACGCTCCACTGCATCCGCCATTATTTTTTTCAGCGACAGCATCCCTTCCGGCATCCCGCCGCCGTTTCTCTCCGAACTCATTCCGCCTCCGGGGAACCGTCGGTTCCAGGCATTTCTTCTCCGGCCGCCTTCGTTTCTTCCACCGAAGCTCCGGCCTCAGCCTCTGCCGGCTCGCTCAGATCGTAATCCATGGCGAAATTTTCATTCAGATATTTCTTCCAGGAAAATACCGCTTCCACCGACGCGATTCCGACTTCGATCATCGAGTCGTCCGGTTCGCGAGTCGTCAGACGCTGCAACGCCAGGCCGGGCTTGCTAAGCAGGGAAACGATCTTGTTGTCCGAATTGCCCGCCAGACGCAGGAATTCATACGAAACGCCGGCGATCACCGGAAGCAGCAAAATGCGGCTCAAAACACGCAGCCACAGCGTGCGCACGCGGATCACCATGAACAAAACGATGCTGATCATCATGACGATGAGCAGGAAGCTAGTGCCGCAACGCTTATGGAAACGGGAGCTCTTGCGGACATTGTCCACGGAAAGCGGAAGTCCGTGCTCCACACAGTTGATACATTTATGTTCCGCGCCATGATACATGTAGACGCGTTTGATATCGCTCATCAGGGAAATGAGGGCTACATAGGCGATGAAGATCGCCAGGCGGATCATTCCTTCGGCAAATGCTACCCAGAAACTGCTGTCCGTGGCTTTTGCCACCAGATTTCCGAGGAATACCGGAAGCACCATGAACAGTCCGACGGAGATCACGATGGACAGTGCCACCGCGAGCCAGGTCGTGGAACTCATGCTGCTGTCTTTTTTCGGCTCGCCTTTTACCACCGGAGGCTTCGGGGGCTCGATCGTAGCCTCTGCCTCTCCGGCTTTCTCAGCCTTCTTATCGTCCTTCTTCGGCTCTTCCTCTTCATAGAAGGAAGCGGAATACGTCAGGGTCTTCATGCCGATATACAAAGAGTCAACAAAATTAAACACGCCGCGGATGAACGGCGCACGCGTGATCGCGGGGCGCCGGCTCGGAGCCGTGTATTCATCGACTTTTACAAAGATCTCCTGGTCGGGCAGACGCACGCCGACGGCGTATTTCTCCCCGTTTTTCATCATGATGCCTTCCATGACGGCCTGGCCGCCGATCCCTGATGACTTCATAGGTTACCTCGTGTTTTCGGGATTAAAAAAGGTTGAAGCCGAAGAATACCTCTGCCTCAACCCAGCCTTTCGGGTTATATACGTGTAGGTCGATCATTCATTATGATCACGCGATGGGTTGCAAAGCAACTCCATCGCTTACATTCCGTACTTCTTGTTGAACTTCTCGATACGACCGCGAGCAGTAGAAGACTTCTGCTGTCCGGTGTAGAACGGATGGCACTTGGAGCAGATTTCCACGTGGATCTCCTTCTTTGTCGAGCCGGTTACGAACTCGTTACCGCAGTTGCAAACAACCTTTGCCTGATAATACTCAGGATGGATTCCTTCTTTCATGATTTCACCTCATTCGCTTTCTATTGTTCTTGGACAATATATTTTTGCGCCGTTTTACCGCGCATTCCATGAAAGTATAGCACGCTTCCGGTCAGAATGCAAGAGGAAATTTATATATCTTTTGCTTAGATATATCCATCCCTATCCTGTAGAGTATGAAGGATGCGCCTTACTTCCATGATCTTTTTTCCATCTTCACCCGGAATAACTACATAGTAGACCACATAATCCTTGATATATATTCTGTAATACGGATATCTTCGTTCTTTATGCGAATGATATGGTTCAAAGGCTTCTGCGACCGGCAGGCGTTCTAAAATCCCCTGCTCGATCGAATCTAACAAATCATATGCCGCATCGATATTATGAAGGACTTCGGAAATATACATTATTTGGCTCTCAAGGTCCTCATAAAATAGCGGCAAATAACTCAGTACATACTCAGTTTTTCTCACGCATTGCCCCCCTGATCGATCCGAATACTTCGTCATGCGTCATGCGTTTTGAATGAGTACCGGCATAGTTATCCGCCTCATCCAATGCTTTTTCAACACCGGATGTCAAGTTCGAATATGCAGATATGCTCAATACAACCATAGTGCCATATCCGTTTTTAGTAAGGAATACAGGATTTCCTCCGTTTACTTCCTTTTCAACTTCCGTAAACTTATTTCGTAGATCAGAAACCGGTCGAATGGATATCATAGTCGTCTCCTTTCAAATGCTCTATCGTAATTCTATCATTATTATATCATAATTATGATAGAATATCAAGAGGGAGTAGTACTATTTCTAAGATTGGCAAATGGTTACTGCGAGTGTTTACTTCAACATTTCCCCCACATACAGTCTGGGCACGCGTTTTCCGATGCCGCAGACGAATTCATAGGAAAAACTGCCGGCGAGGGCGGAGATCTCATCGACCGAAAGCGCAGGCGCTGCCTTACCGGTCAGCACGCTCTCGCAACCCGCGAGGGTAACGACATCCTCCACCCGAACATCCTTAATATCGGTCACATCGACCATCATCTGATCCATGCAGACGCGACCCACGATGGGTGCCTTCTGCCCGTGGATCAGCACGAAGCCGCGGCTCGAAAGACTTCTCGAATAACCGTCCGCATAGCCGACGCAGACCGTCGCTAAACGCATGGGGCGTTCGGAAACGAAGGTCGCGCCATAGCTGACCGGAACTCCCGCTTCGATCTCGCGGACGTGGATGACGTGTGAAAACCACGACATCGCAGGCGTCAGCTGAAGCAGCGAGTGGTCGACCTCATCCGACGGATAGAGTCCGTAGGTGATGATGCCGCTGCGGCACATATCATAGTAACTGTCGGAGAAACGCATGATGCCGGCGGAATTGCAGGCATGTTTGATGGGGATCGTAAGCCCCTCCGCCTCCAGTGCCTCGGCAAATGCTTTGTATTTGGCTTCCTGCTCGCGGGTAAATGCTTCGTCCGTCATATCCGCGCAGGAAAAATGGGTAAACAGGCCTTCCAGGACCAGGCCCGGCGTCTTCGCCAACTGCGCCAGCCGCTTCGCCTCCTCCGGCGTCGCCTCGAAACCGAGACGCGTCATGCCCGTGTTCAGTTTGATGTGCGCATACGCTTTCCGCCCCTGACGCACTGCCTCTGCGGCAAATGCTTTCAGGTTCTCTTCATCGTCCATGGTCAGGCGGATCTCCTCGCGCACGGCTACCTCATACTCCTTCGGGGAGGTATAGCCCAGGATCAGGATCGGGGTGTTACCCTCGCGGATCGGCAGGCACTTCTCGCCCTCCGGCGTCCGTACCGTCATCGGTGTGCTTTGGCTCCGACGGAAACTCTCGCGGATCTCGACCGCTTCATCGATCGTCGCAACGCCGAAGAAATCGACCAGGTCCTGCAGATAGTGTGCCAGGCAGGTCGCCCCGTGACCGTAACCGTCGGCCTTGATGACCGCCAAAAGTTTCACGTCCTTCCCCTGCGCTCCCCGGGCGACACGCTCGCGCGCCGCCAGGATATTCTTCCGGATCGCGTCCAGATCTACCACTGCAAATGTTCTGTAATAACCGTTCATATATCGTTTACTGCTTTCTATGCGCTTTCTTATGCCGGTATGCCCGGACCAGACCATTATACCACCATTCGCCCGGTTCTGGCAATCTTTGCTCCATTCCGTCCGTTTTTTATTCCGGAAGCATCTTCCTCAGTTTGTTTGCTTCTTCTACGATCGTGGCTGCTGTCGTCTCGATCTCTTCCCGCGTCGTCCCGCGTCCCAAAGATATGCGGATGGTCCCGTAACACTCCCGGTCGGAAAGCCCCATGGCAGAAAGCACATGGGAAGGCTTCGTATCCCCACTGGTGCAGGCCGAGCCGGCCGAAATGCAGATACCGTGCAGGTTCAACATCAAAACCATATTCTCTCCGGTCACGCCCGGGATGGTCATGCTGGAGTGTCCCGGAAGCCGACGTGCGTTTTTCGCTTGGATCGTAACGTCGGGAAGTTTAGCGAGGACTCGCTCCTCCAGCAGATTCCTAAGTCCGGCAATTCGCGTTGCCGTCTCACCCATGGAAACCGCGCAAAGCCGCGCCGCCTCACCCATGCCGACGATGCCCGGCACGTTCAGCGTACCGGCGCGAAGATGGCGTTCCTGGCTTCCTCCGTTTAGGATCGGGGACAATTTTAACCCCTCCCGGACGTATAGAAAACCGACGCCCTTCGGGCCGCCGAATTTATGCCCGGACGCGCTGAGGAGGTCCACTCCTTCCGCAACCGGGTCGATCGGAACGTGACCGAACGCTTGGACCGCGTCGGTATGAAATACCGCTCCGTAAGCATGCGAAACGGCAGCCAGTTCACTCACCGGCTGCACCGTTCCGACTTCATTATTCGCATACATGATGCTGACCAGGACCGTATCCGGCCGCATCACCTCTTCTAATGCTTCCGGCGTGATCACGCCGTTTTCATCCGGGCGGGCGAAGCTTACAAAGACTCCGTCCCGCATCAGAGCGCGCGCCGTCTCAAGCACTGCCGGATGCTCGGTCATCCCTACCACGATGTGGCCCGGTTTCTCGGGCTGCACGCTTCGCAGTGCATTCACGTATCCGGTCAGGGCCAGATTATCCGACTCTGTCCCGCACCCGGTAAAATAGATGGTCTCGGGCGGAACCGCCCCCAATGCCTGCGCGATCTTACGCCGTGCTTCTTCCACACTGCGCCGCGCTTCCTGCGCCGGCCGGCATACGCCGGAAGGATTTCCGAACCGCTCTGTAAAAAACGGAAGCATCGCCGCGACCGCTTCCGGCCACATGGGCCCGGTGGCGGCGTGATCCAGGTAGATCATTTTTTCTGCATTATCCACGTTTAACTCCTCAGAGGCATTTGAGAAACTTTATCTAAGGTCCCTCCTGTATTTCCTCTTTTCAAACACCTGACGCCTTGCATTTCGCTCAGCCGCGGTCTCTTCCTCAGCGTTTTCGACCGCTGCATCATATTTTTTCTCCATCAGCTGAAGTTTTCTCGTGATGACCTCATCCTTCTCATACTCTTCGGCAGTCATCCGGTCGCGTTTGTAGATGACCTTCAGCCAGCCGAAATCCTCCAGTTTTCCGGGGGAATCCCCCACATCATTGGAGTGCTTCAGAAGGCTGATGGTGATGAACAGCGCCAGACCGAGGCCGTTCACGATCCCAAGCATTTCACCCAATTCAAACGTCATACTTTTTCCTGCCTTTCTTTTGCAAGCATATCGTGTACGCTCGACTGACTCAGATCGATACTCTTTCGCAACGCAAAAATCTTCTTCAGAGCCCAAGACCAAAAGAAGATCGTGGAAAATACCATGAGAGCGACCACATATCCGGCCAGGTCATGGTCATTGCGAATATGATGCTTTTGTTCATAACCGAGATACTCAACCATACATCCGCCCAAATACTTTAACGGGTAGCAGAACAATGCGGCCAGGATCACAAATGTCAGAATGGCTTTGATCTTACTGATCGGAACCGCTCCGACCATCTTTTTGGTCTGTCCGTTCACCAGAACCGTATACGTTTTTTTATCATGGTTAAAGGTAAGAAACCAGACCGGAAGGAGCGCATAGTCCTTCTTCAGGACCTTCATCCTCGGCTTTGTGCTCACTAAACTCGCTTTATGATCGGCGATCTCCATCTTAACGGACTCATCATACAGGGTCCAACTGCGATCCAGTGCGACCCTGTCCGACTCCCGTTCGCCGACATCAAAACGGTCGGAATAAAAACCGGACAGATACGACGCATCAAAGGGTCTCAGGTCTTTCATATAGAACGGTTCCAGGCGCTGCGATGACTCATCCACAAATCGTTCGGACGCGTCGACCGTCATCCTCTTATACGTGCATTCTCCGATCAGGTGAATGTAATTTGTTTGGTTTTTCCTGCCATCGGATACGTTGTATCTCCACTTCTGGTCTGCGCTGAAATATACTTCGTACAGCCAGAACGGCATATAGATCCCGCGCAGTCTTTCAACTTCAAAATTCTTAATGGCCCTCGGAACATAAAACCCCGACAGTTTTGAACGGATAATAAGTTCCGCCTGCTCGCTGCTGACTTTAAACGGGATCACGTAGTCGGGCGCCAGTCTCTCCTCCACACGATCCAGAACTACGGCTGCATTGCCGCAATACGGACAGAAGGAAGAAACCTCCACATCATTGACCGCCAGTTCCGCTCCGCAGGAGTTACACACCGCGATGTTCATGCTGATCGTCGGTCTCTTGCGCGCCTCGTCCATCTCCTCACGGGAAGCCGCCGGCCCCGCCTCTTTCGGTGTCAGACGGTTGACCTCCTCCGGAGCATAAGATGACCCACAGTATTCGCAATGCATTCTCTCGTCCAGAGGATCATATTCCAAAGCGCCCCCGCAACCGGGGCATTTGTAGGTCTTTACCATAATGTTTCTCCTTTACAGGTCGTTTATTCCGGCCAATGCATCGGAGGCTGTGCTTTCTCCTCCTTCACTGTCGGCTGACCCAATGCGTTTTCATAGGAAGCCACCTTTCGTTCATAACTCTCCCGAAGAAGAGTCTGCGACATAGATTGGCTCAAGTCCTTATCATACTTCCGGCCGGACGATAATTTCGGTTCCGAGTGGATCATATGCAGGGAACCGAAATCGCTGAGCTGTCCGATGGAATCGCCGACGTCGTTCGATCGTTTGATCAGGAGCGACGTGAGATACAAAGCCAGTCCCAGCCCGGTCAGAATTCCTAAAAAAATACCAAATACATGCATTATACTTTATCCTGCCTTTCCTTCGCTAATCTGTTGTTGGTGCGTGAACGGCTCAGTTCGATACTCTTCTTCATGGAGAGATATCTTTTTACTGCGCGATACCACAAAAAACCGATGGCCAGCAACCAATAGATAAAGAGTTTAACTGCTCCGTCATTGTTGCTGCTTCTGTGAGAACGATGCATCTCCGTATACCAGAGGCCGTCCATGAGATAGCCGCCGATGAAACCGAAAAAGAGGCAAAAAACGGTAGCGAACAAAAGAAATGTAACTATTGCTTTCTTCTTATCAAACGGAACGGCGCCGACCATTTTTTTGGTCTGTCCGTTCACCAGGAGCGTGTATGGCTGCTCATCCTGGCGGAATGTCAAAAACCAGACCGGAAGCATGCCATAGTCACGCTGCAGGACTTTCGTCTTAAAGTAATTCTCTTCGAGTTTCGCGTCTTTATGGCCGATTCTCTCTTTGATCGAAGCATTGTACATATCGGATGCCCGCGAAAGCGCGATATGGTCCGCTTCCTGATACCCGACATCAAAGCGGTCCGAATAAAAACCGGACAGATAGCTCGGATCGAACGGTTTCAATCCGTGCATATCGTACGGTTCCAGGCGCTGCGACGAATCATCGTTAAACGCCCAGGAAGCGTCCACCGTCAAATGATGATAGGTGCACTCTCCCGTCATATGCGCATAATAGGTCGAAGAGTTCTTGCCTCTGCTGACTCTATACTTCCACTTCTGGTCCGCGCCGTAGTATGTGTCATAGAGCCAGAAGGGAATGTAGATGCCGCGCAGTTTCTCGAGTTCAAAATTTTTGATCCCTTTCGGCACGTAGAAGCCTTCATTCAGACGATCGCGAATGATCCTTTCCGCCTCCTCCCGGCCGACTTTAAACGGGATCACATAGTCCGGCGCCAGACGCTCCTCCACACGATCCATCACAACGGCCGCATTGCCGCAGTACGGACAGAAAGAAGACGCCTCCACGCCATTGACCGCCAGTTCTGCTCCGCAGGAATTGCAGATCGCAATGTTCATCGTGATGGTTGCATGCTTCCGGGTCTCCTCGACCAGTTCCCGACCGATCATGGGCGGGGCATGCATCTCCCGACGGGAGATCTCTTCCGGCGCATATGCAGAGTTACAATATGAGCAATGCAGTTTCTCATCCAGCGGATCGTATTCCAAAGCTCCCCCGCAGCCGGGGCATTTGTAAGTTCTAACCATTTCCGTTTCCTCCGGTGAAGTTACTCACCATATAACCCAAACAAAACCATATAACAAAATGACGCCCAAACGCCGTCATCCGTGAAAGCGTTCCGGTATCATCAACCTACATGCAAATCATACCATAAGGAGCCCGGAAAAGAAATACTTCGTAATTATTCGTCATAATTCCTTCAGCAATCGTTAAGAAATGGGGGCTGCCGCGGCAGCCCCCATTTCAGAAACTATTCATTATTCATTTAATGATCAATGATATTTTGATTTCGGGCTGATCAACAGTCCGTTGTAGTAGATCTCGATGCGATCATTGACATCTGCCAGAATACTCGACAGATTTGACGGCCCGCCCATCTGCCAGTCCAGTGAAAACGAGAACGTAGCAGATTTCAAGGTTGCATTTGCACCCGTATGCGCTTCCACATAATTACTTCCCTTCGATGTGGAACCGCCGCTACTCCACAGGCAATCCCAGGAGTTGGCTCCTATTTGAGCATTCTGGTAGGAGAATTGGGTAGTCCATACATTGATCTGGTTTGCCACATTTCCCACATACAGTCGGACTGTCAGTTTGCTCATATCCATGCCGGTTGCATTTACAAAGGATGCGGAGACCGTCGAGTTGGTTCCGTTAACGCTTGCCGAGACGGATGTCGATTTCGGAGCGTTCGGATCCGTTGCCGGCTCGGTTTGCGTGTTGCCGCCGTTGTTTCCTCCTCCCCCGCCGCCGGACGAAGGTGAATAGGAAGCCGCAGGACTGATCAGCTGGCCAGCATAGTAAACTTCTATGCATTTATCCAGATTATTGAGATACTCGCGGGAAGAAGTTGAAAATCCTCCGTTGGGAGGGCCGAACCGGATGTTCACCGATGCGGTCTCGATCTCACTTTGGTTGATATCATTCACACTGACCACACAACTCATATCCAGATACGATGCAGCCTGGGAGACATTGGTTCCGTTGTTCGATACCTGTGAGAAATTGATCGACCGATCCCACAATGAAAAACTGTTCGCCGAAGGAACGTGGATCCTGAACCTCAGTTTATTGTGGCTCATGCCGGTCG
Source organism: Lachnospiraceae bacterium (assembly GCA_017550425.1). Lineage (GTDB taxonomy): Bacteria > Bacillota > Clostridia > Lachnospirales > Lachnospiraceae > UBA1201. Next base: position 18,159 of record JAFZPG010000026.1, read on the forward strand.
CACCGGTGAGCTGAACGTTAAAGTTGCCCTCAAAGCCCCAATCCTGAACGTTCCGGGAAACGCCGGTAACGGTCGCTTTCAGATTTTCCAGCACGATCTCATCGGCCAATTCCGTAACCACCGGCTGTGTCGGTGCTTCGGTGGGCGGTTCCGTGGGAGCCTCGGTCGGTGCCTGTGTGGGCTCCGGAGTATTCCCGCCAGACGAACCTCCGCCGGACGAACCTCCGTTAGAGATCGCTATCTCCGCGACGCCGGAGGTCTGAATGGCATCGGATGTACCGCTCTTATACGGAACGATGTAGAGATAACCGCTGTCTTTATTACATTCCTGTGGGATCACGGTCAGCCTGTTTTTTGCAATGCCGGCTCCCTGAGAAACTTCTTTCGCTGCTGTCACTTTTACCGCTGCGCTGCCACCGCTCATCAAAGTCGCCTGCTGTCCGCTGACCAGCGTAACACCCGTGAGTCCGGAAAATCCGTTCGTGTAATCGTTGATCTTGCTTTCGGAATAGAAAAGTTTGAATGCAAGTCCCGCATTGTCCGCCAAGATGCCTTTGACGTTGGATGTCAATGTCTGGCCGATCAGGTCGGATTTACTGAACGATTTATTCTCGCCGACAATAGTAACCGCCGCCAGGTGAAGATTGATGATCTGCGTTCCGCCATCGGAGCTCTGCCCGGTCAGCTGCAGTTTGATATCCCGTGTCCAGTCATAGCCGGCTTTAACCGTAAGCACTCCGTTTTCCAGAGTGATCTGCGAGGTGGATCCGGTCTGGATCTGATCGTTGTTTTCCGCTCCGGCCTTCGCCATCCATCCGGTGTAAGTATCGGTCAGTTTCAGAACATCCTTCGCGTAATCGTTCAGGTTCAGGCTCTGTCCCCGGTAGATCTGGCCCTCCGAATCGAAATCTTCTTCACCCAGGCTGTTGATCCACTTGGTACGATCGTTGATCTCGGAGATATTACGGATATTGTACGTTCTGGATGCAGAATACTCTGCACCTTCCAGAGAGAATTCCAAATTCACACGGAACATTCCCAGACTCGACAGTTCCGAAAGATCCACGCTGAAGCCGCTGACATATTTGGAGAGCGGAATATTCTGACGGGATGCCGCTGCCCATCCGCTGTTCATGGTTGCGGATCCGGGTTCCACGATCGGTTTTCCCGCGGTCGCGTCATACGCTCCGTAGATCTTATCCTGTCGGGTATAGCGGAGCATCTTTTCCGATTGATCAAAACTGATCATATACTTGCTGAGAGTGGTATCCTTCAGGATATAGGCGGTGAATACGTTGCCCGAAAAGGAAAAGCATCCGGAGTCAGCCGTACCGTCCGTAACCAGTCTCTCTATAAAATTCATTGTCTCCTGGGCTTCCATCTGCATGCGTGCTTCCCGGGTGCCCTTGGTATATTGTCTCGAGGACGACGCGACAAAAGTAGTAAGCATCGTCATGACCACGCCCAAAAGCATTACGGCCACAAGCATCTCGACCAATGTAAAACCTTTATTATTCGCTTTCACTGCGTCTCCCTCCTTTCCTGTGTTCGGCCGTTACCCGGCCCCGGATATCATTCTCCGACATAGTGCTTGCCGGTCTCAAAAATCAATGTAATTACTTTGTATGCGCCGGAAGGATTTCCGATGCAAAGTTTGCTGTAATATGTTCCCACCGTCACCTGTTTCATGGCACCGGAGGATTCGGAAAATGCGATCGTGATGCCGCTTCCGGCTACCTGGGTCCATCCGCTTTCATGACCGCCGCTGTATGTCTTGTAGTAGATCGGTATCTTGGTTTCCACGGCCTTTTCGGGATCCTGCCCGCCGACCTGCACCATATAATATCCGTCTTGCTCATAAAGCTTGAAATCATAATTTATGGACCGTGTCATGGTATAGTTTCTGGCCTGCGACAACGATGAGTCGATCAGGTTAGTGGCGGCTCCGATCTTGTTTCTGCCGAGACTGAAGCCCGCCACGATAATACCGATAAGGACACCGATGATGGCCACGACCATGATCAGCTCGATCAGCGTTACGCCCCGGTTGTCTTTATTCGTTTTCTTCATCGGCCTGTCCTCCTTTCCGTACTTTTCGAGCCTGGTATCACTCCATTGACCAGTTGCTGAAGGTTACCCATACTGCATTTGTCTGGGTTCCGCCTGAGCCGCCGGAAGACGTTCCGGCTCCGAGTTTCTGTACCAGGTCATCTGCAAAGAGTGCACTGAGCTGTACATATACCGGCTTGTTGTTTAACTGTCCGATGTGGATCCACTTATCCATTGCATCTTCCATATTGTGTGCCTGTGTATACGGCATGATCTCGTAGGTATCATTATTCTCGGAGAATTTAACACTGCTATCTGAAACGAACATACCTGCGTACTGTCCGGCCACCTGGAAGGACATCTCCGTATTCCTGCTCGGATTGATCAGGATGCCGACCAAAGATTTTCCGGTCGATGTATAAGACCAGTCATTATTGATCGGGATCGTCTGGTTCGTTCTGGAGAAAAGGATGGTCGTATTCTCGCCTTCCAACCCCTGGCCATTCATGACCTGGTTCGGATCGATCCAGTGGGAAGCATCCTGCTGACCATGATCTTTCGCGTATACATAGCCGAAGTGATCAAACGTCACTTCCTGATTGCCGACGCGGGCCTTGACCTGCTTATCTGCTGCCAAAACGTCATCCATGACCAGATGCTGAACTTTATTTGCCAGCGAAGTATTGATCTTTTCCTCCCAATTATCCGGGATCACTTTGCCCCCGTTTTTCGTAACACCATCCTTGATATACAGGTTGGTTACGCTCGGAGAGATGGAAAGGGTCGCCGTGCTGTCCTGCAGGGTAACCTTTCCGTTGATGATGATCGTAGCATTTCCTCCGGAGATATTGGAAAACGTAAGTGTATTACCCTTGCCAATGTAAACATCACCATCGATGGTAACCGTGTTTCCTGTAAAGATGATCTCTGCATTTCTCGTACAGGTGATCTTCAGCGCCGGGTTTAAGCTGCTGTCGGATTTCGCGTAGACATTTCCGTGTATCGTAACCTTTTTAACATTGGATCCGGAAAAATTCATGCCATTTAACGCGATAAAACTGTAATCCATCAGTTTCGCTTTTTTCCCGACCTTCGGGAATTCCAGGCAGATATCGGTGACCAGGTGTGTCTTCATCCCGTTTTCCGTATAAACGATATCCACGTCTTTCAGTACGGTCTTCGTCGCATCATAGGAAAGTTTGGATGCGTCCGCGTTGATCGTTACGAGGCCGCCGCCGTCGTCGGCAGCTGCGGTATAGCTGGAGAAATACTTTGCAAAATTCGTCGGGTTTTTCAAATATTGAAATGCGGTCAATGCTTTATCCGCGGAACCCTGAACCGCGGTCTGAAGATCGTTCCTCAGTTCGGCCCGGATATTCTCCAATGCCAGTTCGGTCTTATACTCATTTTGCTTTGATCTGTAGTTGTTCATGCGCATCCGATAGTTCATGGAAGCCATGGTAAGTAAGGACGACGCCATAATCATGATAATGAGAATGGTCAATATAACTGTGATCATGGCAGCGCCGCGGTCATTCATGTGTTTGGTTCGATTTATGTTCCGAATACTTCTCATTGAGCGTCCTCCTTTCTTTTATTTGTTTCGTACCGCTCCGTTCAATGTCACCAGTCGTGCCGATTCCGCCAGGAATTCGGCTCCGGCGTCTGCACAGTAGATCCGTGCAACAACGTGATACAAAAAATATGTCTTGCCGGTATTTTCCGGTTCGAAGTCCAAAACGATGTGATACTTACGTCCGGAATAATTTACATTCAGAAGATAGTAGGTAAGATGTCCTCCGTTTTCAACCTTCCGTAACGAATTGCCCGTTCCTGTCACCGATATGGGTGCTGCCGTCATGGGCAGGCAGGACGTGGGATTAAACTCCGATGAACTGAGCAGGTGAAAACCGTTGGCTGGATTATCCATCTGTTCCTTTATGCTCTGCATCGTGTCTGCCGTCACACGCTCCATCAGGTTCTGCCCTAAGTCGGTGCCTTTCAGCATATCCCTGGATTTCGCGTTCAATCTGCCGGACATGACTATGGTCTGGAACAGCGGGATGATCGCGAGTGCAAGGATCACGCTTGCGATCAGCAGTTCGACCAGCGTAAAGCCGGCGTTTGTATTCTTTTGTTTCTTCATGCGCTCGCTCCCTCCTTTCCGTCGATCGTTCCGAGCCTGCCTCCGACTTCCTTATTCTGCTTCGGGGACACCTGTTCCCGAATGGAAGATATCAACGAGGCCCTGATCCACCTTCGGGATCTCCATGGGCACATACTCGACTCCGTTATTTGTCATGGTATACCGGTTCAGAGTGATCTGTCCCGAAATGGTGTAACCCTTCTCTTTACGAAGCTGAAGAGCCTTTTCTTTCTCTTCTTCTTCCTCCTCGGAAAGCTTCACGTCTTCGATCAGATTTCCCGAGGGATCGAAAGCCAGAATGTCGTCGGGATTATCCACTTTAATGGTAAATGCTTCGATATTCTGGATCCCTTCAAAACTGTAGATGGCATTCAGCAGCGACTTAAGTCCGTTGTAATGGGTCGCGTATTCAAATGACATCGCATTATTCTGAGCCATCATGGAGTAATCGGAAGCAGTTCCGGTTCCTGCCACAACATAGACTACGGAAGGATCCGTCATCTTCAATTCCGTGATCTGTACATCCTGCTCATCCAGAAGTTTCTTGATATACATGATCGTATCTTCATGGCTGATCTCCGGCTGATACGACCGGGCGATCTTTTCGATCTCGGTCTTATAGGTTTCGATCTTTCTTTCATATTCGCCTTTTTTGGCATCCTTCGTTCTCAGATCGTCCACCGTGACCTGAAGTGCATCGGACTGCTGATCCAGCGAATCCGCATCTTCCATTTTAGACTTGAAATAAAACTGATATGCGACAAATGCAAGGGCAATGCCGGTCAGATACAGTATTACGGTAAGATCCCGTTTTGTGATTTTCATAGCAAAGCCCCCTTTCTACTTGGACTGTTCGATCTCGTACATGGTCTTATACATGCCGGATACATTGAATGTGTAGATCTTCTTATTGTTTTCTTCTGTGACTTTTTTGGTTGTAATGGTTCCTTCGCCCTGATAATCATTGACCCATTCTTTAAAAGCGGTTTCCGTCATGGTTCCGTATAGTTCATCATCTACATAAACTTCGAGCCGCGTCTTTACATTCGGGTCGTCCTCTTCCTTAATGGTGTAGGTCACACCGCTCTGGAGGTATTTGGACATGCGAAGCTGCTCCAAAACTTTAGCCGCGCTGGGCCAGTTATCGGTCGTCATGTTCATGGTGAAGCCGTTGGCGCTGATCGTCATATCGAGGATCCGTACATCCGAAGGCATGTTATGTTCGAGTTCATCCATAAAATCCACGAAGTATTGGTTCGGGTTTTTGGAATACTCTTGCAGCATGACCATCGAGTCATATACATTTCTGTAGTCGGCCTCTTTCTCGATGATAAGCTCGATCGGCTTCAGTTTTTCCGCTTCAGCGGTCAATTCATCGAACCGGCTTTGCGCCGTGCGCTCACGGATATTACCGAAGATGATCAGGCCGGCCGCGGCAACTGCGCCGAGGATAGCGATGGTAACGGGAAATGCAAGCGATGTGGTGCGGACCTTCTTCTTCGAGAAATACTCGCTCATCAGGTTCGTCGGCCGCATCGCGCCGCAGACCAGCAGGACCATCGCCGGGAAGGAATTGAGTTCGCTGTAACGCGTAAACTCTACCTTCGGCAGGGAAGTGATCTTTTTGGTCTTGATACCGAGTTCGAACTCGATCAATCCGTCGATACCTTTGATCTCGGTTCCGATACCGCTCAGATATACCGAGTCGAGCACGACTTCGGGGTTTTTGGACTTGTAGTAATCGATGATACGTAAGAGCTGTCCCAGATAGTGGGCAAATGCTCTTGTGATATATACCTTCTGGAACGCGCGTCTGGTAAAATCGTCGCGTACCTGATTGTACTTCTCATTTGCCTCTGCGATATCATCTTCGCTCGGAAGCACCGTATTTACTACATCGTCCCGGATCAGTTTCTGAAGACTTTCCATCCGGTTGAAGTCATCGTCCGGAACATCTTCGAACTCCTGCATCGCGTCGACGCCGAGCATAGCGCCGGAGGAAACGTGCCGCTGCAGATCCATAACGCCGTCCTTGAATACGGTGACAACGGATCCCGCCTCGCCCATGTGAATGGAGAGTGCTACGCCCTCGGGCTTGATCTGGTTGATCATCTCAATGATGCTGTTACCGGTATACTCGATACACTCCAGCGTCATGTTCATGAATTTCGCCAGATCATAATATCCTTCCAGAAGTCCAAGCGGAACGGCCAGAAACAGAAGTTTCATTCTTTTGACCTTATTCTCGTCGGTGAAAACATCCAGAAGTTTATAGGTCAGGTGGTAATCCTGAACCTTTACCGGAAGGTAATCCGCCGCATTGGCCTGCAGCATGTTGATGATCTTATCTTTGCTGACGTATGGAAGCACGACCTCACGGGTTACGATTCTCGTGGAAGAAATGGTAAACATGACTCTCTTCAGTTTGATCTGCTGTTCCGATACATAGTGAAGAAGTGTGTCCGCCATGTCGCCCGGCTGATCGATCTGGCCGTCATTGACCAGTCCCGGAGGTGTCTCAAATACGCAGTTGTTTTGCACATGATTATGGTTCTTTTTATAATCGACCTCACACATGCGAGTGAGGATGCGCCCGATTTCAATGTTCAATACCTTGCTCATAAAACAATCCCTCCGATCGTTTATTTTATCGTTCGAATCAACGATGCTTATTGTTATTCTATTATAACTTACAACTCGGATTCGTGCAACAATAATTCCGAAAATATTATTAATATTTTAGAATTGGTTTCGCAATTGTTTAAAAACCGTACACATTTTATATAAATAATGAGGAGATCGACCGGAAAATGCGGTAAATCTCCTCTGTTCATTCTTTATAAGCGTTTGTTTTGTTGTCTTATCAGGGCGTCGGCCCGTCTCCGCAGGTCTCGATGTAATATGTTATCTCTTCCGCCGAGTCCTCATGATCCGTCACAACGACTCGTAGAAAGGTCTCATCCGGGACATATCCCTCCGGCGCTCCGCCCTCCTTCAGATAGATCGTCATCGAAGTTGCCGCTCCGTCCGTCGCATTGACCTCCTCTGCCAGGGCGGAAACATCCAGGACCACCTCTCCGTCTTCGGCATCCACGGAAAATACCGGAGGACCGCTGAGCGTTCCGTTCGACATGGCCCGCTCCGGATAGATATCGACGCTAAAGGAAAGATCCGTGGTCTGACCGTTTTCATCCGTCTTCGTCAAGGCCAGATGGCCCACGCCCTCCACGACCGGAGGTTGCGAAATCTCAAACGAGTCGATCATCTCGAAATTCGGGTTCGACGTCGCCGTTCCCTGTCCATACATAGCAGTGCGCTCCTTCTCGATCATCTGCTCCGCGCTCAGTGCGTTTTCGTTTGCGATCGCGATCCCGTTTGTATCGTTCAAACAGTCCGCATACGAAGGGTAGTAGGTCGCAGAGAGGATCTGCGTGTTCGCGTATGGATCGCCGGAACCCGCCAGCATCAGTTTCCAGACACCGGGCCGCGCCGTGCCGTAAACCGATGATTCTTCATGGATATAGACGGCCAATGTCGCTCCGGCATAAGGCAGACCGGTAAACAGTTCTGCTGTCTTTCCGCGCGGCGTATCAATGATATGGTTTTGCAGGAGGACATCCGTCATGCCCTCGGCCGTGAGACCGAATCCGAGGGAAATCGCGGTCTTGCCGCCGCCGAGACCGGGTACCGAACAGCCCGCGGATGAATAGCCGGGAGCCGGACCGGTGAAAGCTGCCGTTCCGTCGACCGTAAACTGCTGGGCCGTAAGGCCATAGTAGTAATCCGATGCCCACGTCTTAAAATACACGACATAAGCCGCGGAATCGGTGTCAAGAAAACCGACACTGTTGTTCGTAAACGTCACGCCAAAGCGGGGCGAAAGCGCCTCGATCTTCCAGATGGTGCTGTCCCCGTATGCATGGAGATTAAACCGGTTAAAGACCTGAAGCACGCTCCAGTCCGATTGCGGACGTGTAAAATAGTTCGTCGTCCAGATATTATAGTTCGGGAGGCTCTGGCCGCCGAACTGGTAGAACCCCGGCGAGCCGTTGTGCGTGTAACCGGATGCCATCGTGTAGGCTCCGTAATTACCCGCGCCGTTGTTGATCGAAGCTTGCATCAGCGCAGTCGTGGCTCCGCTCACCTGAAACATCGATTTCGGGAGCTGATAGAGTTCCGTCAGGTAGGTAAACGCCTGCTTTGCGTATTTGTGCTCCGCATAGTTTAACTGATCGGACGTATAATTGCTTCCCGTCGGCACACCCTTCGGTGTGATATTTCCGACCACGATCGCCGTGTGTCCCATGCGGGCGCCAGGTGTGTAATATACTTCGATCGCGCCCTCTTTCAGGAGTCCGTTTCGCGCCAGCGTGTTGTGGTCGACCGCCGTCGTCAGGACCAGAACCTTGCCTTTATTCGCGTTGTTGTTCATCTGGGCCTGAAACTCCGCCATGGTCGCGCAGTATACGTACTGTCCGGCCGGCAGCGCATTGTCCATATAGGTCAGGTTCAGCGTCCGGCTCGTGATCTGATTATACCAGGTTTTCGACCCCGACGGCACGTTTCCGAATTTATTATCCTCCAGGCACTTTCGCACTAATGAGGAGCAGTCATACAGACCGGCGCTGACGTTCGGCGACTCGGAATATCCCTGCCCCAGTTTTTGGACCGCCGCCTGGACGATACTCTTATTCAGGTCATCGGGAATGGTAACACCTGCCGCCTGCACGTAGTTTACGAAGCCAAACGGCTCCCCGATCTTAGACATGGTCAGAGAAAAAAACAAACACAGCCCCAACAGAAGAGACAGTCTGCTTTTATATCTTCTGAAACCCTTTCGATCCATATGGCTCTTCTCCTTTATTAACGATCCTTTTTCGGATATCATTCACTCTCTTTGTATTGTCTATAATACCATATGGCGGGCATTTTCGCAAGAAAAACGGGGGCAATGCTTCAGACATTGTCCCCGTTTTCATATTACTTATACTGGTTCCAAGTCAGCCAGCCGGCTGTCTCAGCAGCATCCAAAGTATCGTTTTGTTCTTTGATCCTCTTCTTAACGGCGCTCTTCGTGGATTGGATCGCCTCCGAAGGAGTCATGACTCCGTTTGCCATGTTTGCGAAGAAAGCGTAGCCGATCGTGTCGTCAAAACCGATCACGTAGGGATGCAGGCGGTTAATGATCGGGCCGAATCTCATTCTGGCCAATGTCTCGTCCACGGCTCTGGAGTCGCAGTAATAAGGGTAATACTCCTCTTTCCAAACTTCGTTGGGATCGTAGCCGGGAACCGGATCCGTGTAGAGGTTAAATGCATATGCGATCTCATTTGCTGCGTAAAGGTCGTAGGAAGAAGGAATCGTAAAGACGGTTTCCTTTTCATCCGCGATCAGCTGGCCTCCGTCCGGGCAAGGGAACATCACAAAGCCCCATTCGTCTTCAAGTAATCCAAATTCGGCTTTCGCATATTCTTCCGTCACACGCATGGCTGCTTCGCCCTTCCAAAAACACTCCTTAAAGTAATCCCATTCGGTGCCGGCAGGTTGAGGCTCTGCATACTTCTGCCACATTTCCGTCGCCCAAGTTAAAACATTCAGGACCTGTTTCGAATTCATTCCGTTCACAAAGTGACCGTTGGCATCCTTTGTAACGAACTGTGCGCCTGCAGAATAAGCTGCAACCGTGTAGTAATCGTTAACGAAATTCACCATGCCCCAGGTATCGATCTTACCATCGCCGTTCGTATCTCTGGTGCAGGCCTTCAGTACCTCTTCAAATTTACTCCAAGTCCAGGTTCCGTTCTTCTGGAAATCATACAGATCGTTTGCGCTGTAACCGGCTTCCTGAAGGAGTCTCTTGTTGAAGAAAATGCCTCCGCGAGGTTCATGGCCGGTCGACATGCCATAGATGTGTCCGTTGAAGCGGGTCGCCTCGGTCACACCTTGGTTCCACTTCGGATCTGCCAAATTCAACGCCGAGAGTTTATCCAACGGTGCCAGCATTTTGCTGTTCATCATGGCAGCAACCCAGGATGCATCCAGTTCCATCACCTGACCGATCGGATCGCCTGCCATGATGGAGGATGTAAGCTGCACAGTATAACTCTCTCCCCAACCGCCGATATTCGTTTCCCAGATGGTGAAGTTGTGGTCGTTCTGGATCTTGTCGCGATAAGTTGCGCGATCTTTCTCATATTGAGTACGAGGTTCCCAAGTCCCATCTCCCGCATACCAGTTGACGATCGAGATCACGCGTCCGTGGAGATTTCCGTCTAATGCGGGTGCCTCCGTGGGTGCCTCCGTGGGTGCCTCTGTCGGTGCTTCTGTTGGTGCCTCGGTCGGTGCTTCTGTAGGCGCTTCGGTCGGCGCTTCCGTCGGTGCCTCGGTCGGTGCTTCTGTAGGCGCTTCGGTCGGCGCTTCCGTCGGTGCCTCGGTCGGGGCTTCCGTCGGTGCAGCCGTCGGTGCATCTTCTGTTACCGGCTCCGCCGTCGTGTCTGCCTGCGCATCCCCTTCGGATGTCGTTTCATTTTCCGTGGTCTCCTCTGAAGTCTCTTCTGAGGTTTCCTCTTTCGTAGTTGTAGCCTCGGTAGTTTTTGCCTCGGTAGTCTTTTCCTCGGTAGTCTTTTCCTCCGCAGTCGTATCCGCCTGCGCCGTTGTGGCCTCAGCGGAAGGATCCGCCTGCAATGTGGCCTCTGTAGACTCGAGTGTCGATTTCGTATTCGTACATCCGGTCATACTCATCACCAGAGCCAACACCGAAGCCTTAACCAATGTGTTTCTTTTCATTCTCTCTCCTTGCCTAAACAGTTATTAAGGGCATCTCAAGCGCACGTATGATAGCCCTCTCAACTATATACTACCGTTTTTTCGGGAAAATATTACATTCCATCTCCATTTTTGTGTCTGAGGGTTTCGTGTCCGACATAGCCTTTCCGTTGACACATTCATGAAGTGCTTTATTCGGGCAAATGCAGGCCCTTACCGCACTTCTTTCCGTTGAATGTAACGACGCCCATAGAGGTCGCGAGGATCGCCTCGTTCTCGGGAACCAGACCGGACAGTTCGGTCTGCGTCGAAACATCGATGTTACCCATGGAGGTATTGGCCTCCAGGTGCTGGAAGACGCCGTCGAATTTAACATTGCCCATGGACGACGACAGGTAGCCCTGCGTCGCGCCGGTACGTTTGATCACGACATTGCCCATGCTGCTGTTGGCGCGCAGGATGCCCGCGGATACGCCCTCAGCGGTGACATTTCCCATGTCACTGGTCGCCTTCGTCTGCTCGATCACGGCGTCCTTCAGGTAAATGTTGCCCAGACTCAGGTGGGTATCGACATTCGTCAGGGTCACGCCGGCCGGGACCGTGATCGTGACATCCACTTTTTTATGTTTGATGAAACCGACGTTCTGCGGGTTCGTGATCGTGAGTCGTCCGTTCTCGATGCCCCATACGGGCGGCGCGTCCACCGGACCCGAGAGGTCGAGGCGGAACGTATCGCCGGTCTTAATATCTACATTTCCGCGGGACAGTTTGATGTCGATCTGCGAGAACGGCTCGGTGAGGAACGTATTTTTTCCGCTCTTCGCTTTTGCGGTGCGGATGATGTCGCCCGCCGCGCTCGCCATCACGGACGCGCCGGCAGCCAGGCCGGAAGTCGCCGAGTTTATAAAACCGTCCTTTGACTTCATGTCGGGCGTATAATACGCGCCCCGCTCCATCGGGAGCATCAGGGAGCGATAGGTACTCTTCTGTGAATTGCTGTGCACGATCAGGCCGACACCCAGTCCGACCATTCCGAACATAAGAGCCGCACCAAGGTTCCCCATGAACTCACTGGAGAACCGCGAGGTCAGGATCGTCGGGAAAATGCATGTGCTGCATGCCAGGATGCCCACCGCCTTCTGGGAACTGACCGCGGTGCTGATGCGCTGCCAGTCACTCTGGATCATGGACTGCGTCTGCGGGTCGGGCGTATGCTTGCCGCGGCGGATCGCCTCGATCTGCTTCGTTTTATTGCCCGCGCTGATGAAACTGAGAACACCGATCGCGATGCTCGCAAACATGCCCAGAACACTCAGGGCTTCAAACAGCGGACCGCCCAGAAACCAAGGGATCGAATCGCCGAGGACCGGCCAGACCACGCAGGTAATGCACAAAAACAGGCCGATCGCCTTCAGCAATCCGCGGCGTTTTCCGAGTTTTGCGATCGTAGCTGCCTCCTCGTACGTCAGGGACGGCGCATACTGCACCGGAGCCTGATAGCCTCCGTCATATCCCATTCCATACTGGCCGAACGCCCCGTAGGAATACTCGTCTTCAAACATATCATCCCCGTACGCGGGCTCCTGGTACTGCGGCTGCGCGTATTGCTGCTGCGCATACTGCGGCTGTGAATACGGTTGACCATATTGCGGCTGCGCATACTGTGCGTATTGCGCCTGCTGCGGATCTGCATACTGCGGCTGGGAATACTGTGCCTGCTGCGAGTCCGCATATTGCGGCTGTACGTACTGTGCGTATTGCGCCTGCTGCGGGTCTGCATACTGCGGCTGAGAATACTGCGCCTGCTGCGGGTCCGCATATTGCGGCTGTGCGTACTGCATCTGCCCCGTCACCGCCAGAGGCTTACCTTCCACCGTCGACGCAGGCGGTGCGTCCGCAGTTCCTGCTCCGGACGCTCCTCCCAGGTCTGCGATCAATTCATCCACATCCCCGAATTCGGAGATCACGGTTCCGATCGCCTCATTCTGGTTTTTCCCTTCGGCGATCAGTTCATTGAATTTATCCTCCATCATCTGGCCCAGCTCTGCTTTCGCCCGCAGGATCTCCGGAGTGGACGGATATTTCGAAAACATATTATTCAAATAGTCACGGATCGTTTCCATAGTATCTCCTTACTGTTTCATCGGATCATCGAGGATGAAATGCGCCATCACGTCCTTCGTGAGCAGCCATTCTTCACATTTCTCCCGATAGTATGCCCTGCCGGCATCGGTGATGCGGTAGTATGTGCGCCGTTTTCCCGTGCCTTCCGCTTCGGGTTCCGCCTCGAACGACTCGATATATCCGTTTCTCTCCATTCGGGTAAATGCCGAATACAGCGTCGTTTCTTTGATCACATATTTATCATCCGTCAGCCGCCGGATCTCTTTCGAGATCTCGTAACCATAGGAATCCGAATTCAATAGTACATATAGTATGATCGTGTCATTGTAGCCACGGATCACATCACTGCTGATCGCCATATTCCGCCTCCCGTACTTAAATCAAAAGCCGTACGACCGGTCCATTTTTACCACGTCTGTCGTACTACGTCTGTCGTTTTAATTATGCACCATACAACCCGCGACGTCAATATGGGAAACCTTAAATTTTCCTTTCTTTTTATATGGGCGCGACACTCGCAAAGAAACAAGGGAGCGTCTCTCGGGACACTCCCCTGTTTCCGTTCTATGGAATCGATGTTCAGTAATTCGTTTTCTCCTCTTTCGCCATAGCTTCTTCCGCGAGCGCGACCAGGCGCGCGTCGATACCCATGCGCTGATAGTCGGGATGAACGCACATCTGGCGAATGACTGCCCGGTGCCCATAGAGTCCGGACAGGATCATGCCGATCATGTTACCGTCCTTTTCGGCAGCAAAGCAGGAGTTGCTGTTACGCTTGAGGTATCTTTCGATCCCGTCGTAATTATCTTCTGTGGGGTTCAGTTTCTCAAGGTTCTGCTCAGAACTTCCCCAAAGCATCAACATCGAAGCATAATCATCGATCGTCATCGGTCTTACCGTATATTCCATATTTCACTGCCTCCTTTCCGGCTGATCAGAATTTATCTCGGTCATTTTACGACCGTAATGCGGACGTCACCGCTGGAGGTGGTCACTTTACAGAAACCGTTGCCTCCGTCATCCGGATAGCGGGAAGATCCGCTGCTTGTATGAACCGTGTAGTTCTTATTGCTGAGCAGTTCTGCGCTCACATCGCCGCTGGATGCCTGAATGGTCAGGTTCGCCGCGTCAAACTTTCTCAGAACGATATCGCCGCTGCTGGTCTTGATCATCGCGTCTCCATCCATCTGAACCGTTCCGATCCAGATCTCGCCGCTCGCAGCTTTCACGGAAAGCGAGCTGACATTCATGTTTTTAAGAGTCGAATCTCCGCTGGTAGACTCCACCGCGGCATCGGCAAATTCTGCGTCATTGATGTGCAGATCACCACTGGTGCGGTCTACGGTGAGATTCGCGCCGCCCTTAACATTTTCCAGGACCACGTTACCGCTGAAGGTCTTGATCGCCAGTGTTTCGGTTACATTTGCCGCCTCCAGACGGATGTCGCCGCTCGTAGCGTTCAGGACGAGCGTCTTTACCTTCGCGTTTTTATCGACGATGTTGCCGCTCGTGGTCTTGATGCTCTGCGCGCCGGTGACCTGTGCTCTGCTGATCACATCACCGCTGGTGGTCTTCACCGTCATGTCACCGAATGTGAAGTTCTCGGGAACCAGAACGTCGCCGCTGTTCGATTCGATGACCAGACTCTCGTACTGATCCTTCGGCAGATAGATCGTCATCTTAGCACTTCCGAAACTGATGTGCGGGATAAACATCGTCGTCCAGTGCCAGTCGCCTCTTTTGACCATGATCTTCAGTGTGTCATCCTCCACGCGGATGTCGTGGGGCGCATCCTCAAATACCGGATAGGAAACGCGGGTGGTTCCGTCCACGGATGCGGCGAATTTAACTTCCACGCTCGAGTCTACGATGATCTTGGAGAAAGAACCCTCGGGCTTTGTTTCCTTCATTTCATATTTTTCGGTCTCGAACTTCTTATAGTCGAAGCCCATCATGGCAAATGCGGTAAATGAAAGCGCGAAACCGCTCACGATAAATACGATCGCTATAACGATCGATGTCTTTTTTACTTTACTCATATCAAGCCTTCTTTCCGACGATCACTCTTTTCAGTCCCGTCATCATTTTTTTGATCATGGTCGATGATGCCTTACCTAATACCATAGTCAGGTGGAAGAACAGGATCGCCAAACCGATGAAGATCAGTACGAACCCTGTGTAACACAGGCCCTGCATGATCGAACCGGTCACGATCAGGTACGGTGCATATATGATGCATGCGATCGAAGCGATCGAAAATGCCAGCACACAGGAAAATGTAGCGATCGCAATGGAAAATACCGTAACATAGCCAGAAAAGATGAGGGCGACCGCCGCGACCGCGAGTCCGAACAGCACCGGCGCGAACAGCACGAGGAGCACGATCTCCCACACATGCAGTTGACGCTTCGGCTTGATCTTCGTCGCTACGATCTTCGTCAGAGATACATCACCCAGAATGCTTGCCGCAGCCTCATCAGGCGTTCCAATCGCGGCAACCGCTTCCTCTTCGCTCATCCCGTCTTCGATGTGATCATCGATCATCTCCGCGAAGTAATCCAGCGAACGCTGCACATCCTCCGCCGGCAGACCATACAGACGGCTGCGCACAGCTGTAAGAAATTCAAACTTAGTCATGTCAATTATCCTCCCTGACGATAAATGTATAGATCGAGACGATCTCGCCCCACTCTTCTTTAAACTCTTCGATTCGTTTAAGGCCCGCCGGTGTGATCCGATAATACTTTCGAAGCCTTCCGTTATGTTCTGCGCTCCACACCGTGAGCAGCTGCGCTACCTCCAACCTTCGCAGGATCGGATACAGCGTCGACTCGGACAGTTCGACATAAGGCTTCAGGTCTTTGATGATCTGGTAGCCATACGAATCTTCATTCTTGATCGCGGCCAGCACACATACATCAAGTAACCCTCGTTTTAACTGGATGTCCATAGGTAATACCTCCTTACGCGACATACTATACCACGCATAGTATACCGTGTCAAGAGGTATTTTGAAATTTTTTTAATTTTTTTCAGAGCTGCCATCCGGGTAAAAAATCAGGAGGTGTCACGCTGTGACACCTCCTGTCGTTTGTTTACTTATTTTTCAGGTCCTCTTCGCTGACCACCAGGCCCAGCGATTTGGCATTCATGGCCAGTTCCAGCCGGCTTCCGAAGCCGGTCTTCTCCATAATATTCTGCAGATGCCGCTTCACGGTGTTGACGGAGATACAGAGTTTATCCGCGATCTCTTCGTTGGTAAGGCTGGCCGTCAGTTCACGCAGCACCTCCAGTTCGCGATCCGTCAGTTCTGCTCGAGTCACGCGCCCGAACTGCACATTCGGCGCCGCGCCGGGATAGACCGACTCGCCCCGCATGGTGCGGTCCATGATCTCCTGAATGCCGTGCTCGTCATACTCCTTATACCAAAAACTCTCGACCCCGATCTCCCGGGCTCTCTCCTCCCAGTTTGTCTCCGAAGCAGATGTCGTGAGGATGATCTTGACGTCCGGATGTTCCGCCTTGATCCGTCCGGCAGCCGTGAGCCCGTCGATTCCATCCTGCATCATCACATCCAGGATCAAAAGGTCGACCTCGTGATCTTCCACGAAATCCACAGCCTCCTGGGCTGTCCGAAATCCGGCGACAAGTTCATAACCCGCGGCAGCACGTACATACATCTCAAAGAAGCCGCGCGATATATTCTGGTCGTCCGCAACGACGACCCGTATTTTATGATCCATACTGCGACCTCCTTTCTCCTTCAGTATAGCGGCAGTCGCGCCTCTTGTATATCACCCATTTATACCAATTCTGTCGTAGGTATATGAAGCGTGAGTACAAACGCCGGCGAGCTGTCGATGTGCATGGAGCCGCCCATGCCCTCTACTTTACGACGCAGGAACAAAAGTCCGCCGCTCTCGGCCACGGTCCCCTTTGGCGGCCGTCCGTTGTTGGTGATGGAGACCGTGATCGCATCGTCATCTGCGGTAAACGTAACGGTCAATGTATCGCCGCCGGCATGTTTCACGGTGTTCGCCGCACACTCGACGATGGCCTGCGAGATCACCTTTCGGACGGCAACGTCCTTCGGAGCCTCTCCATCCGTCAAAACGGTGACGCCGATGCTTTTCGCCATGGCGACCGCATCCGTGATCGCGTCACGCTCCGCCACCTCCGGTTCACTCGTTTCACCCAAAAGGAAACTGTTCATCTGCCGCGTAGCCAGGTAGACCATCTCGGGATCGGTGCTCTCGGGATAGTTCAGGTAATGCTGCCCCATCAAGAGCACCTGCCCCAACTGATTGTGCAAAGCCACGCGTGCGCGCGCCTGCTCCTCCGCGATAAACATGTCACCGGAGAGGTCGGACACGACCTTCATACGGCGCCGGATATCCTGAAGGCGCTCATTCTTCTCTTTTAATTCATCGATGATCTTCTGCAGTTCGGTCACATCCCGGGCGATGAGCTGACGGTACTCCCTGCCGCCCACCTCGATCGGCTCGTTCTCGAACAGCCAGACCCGCCCGTCGGCGGTTCGAAGCAGCAACTGTCCGTTCTGCTGCTCGCCCTGCTCCTCGATCCTCGAGAGGAAACGATCGGCATCGGACAGGACCTCGCCGGTCAGTTCCCGGCTCAGCACATCCATACGCAGGTTCGACAGGCGCACCGTTCCCGTCGCATCGCTGATCGCGATCCCCTCGGGAAGGTAATTCTCCGTGTGCCGGATCGCATTCGGTGCCAGATACATTTTCCGATCACGCCAATGTCGTCGTTCGACGCTGACCAGATTCATGGCACAGATCAACTCCGCCACGGCGCAATAGATCCAAGGCATGGAAAACATATGCTTTTGGAACTCCGTGTATCGACTGTCATAGTTCAAAGCCGAAATCGATTTTCCACAATCCATGATATATAAAAATGCGCAGAAAGCCAGCGCCACGTTGATCGTGGAGAGGATATGGGGCCAAAGGGTCCTTCTGTTTTTCATGGAAATGATCCATGAAAACGGGGCCAGAGCCATAAGCACAATGGAAACCACACTCAGAATGTACCAAAGCACAGACCCGGCCAGAGTTTGCATCTCACTCATGCCGTCTCACCTCCCGTCTCTGCAAAGATGGTCAGGTAGGTCAGGCCGTCGCTCTCGGTCCGTTTTACGGGCAGCGGAGTTTCGGGAAGTTCGGGCGCGGTGTCCGCTTCCATGGCCAGTCGGACGCCTGCGGGCGTCAGCGACACGGTCATACGCTTCAAGCAGGGAAGGTAGGTCTCGATCACAGTCTCAAAGGAGTCATACAAACCATGGACCACCTCGAGCGGAAGTTCCGAGTATTCCTCGCCGACCGCAGCGGCTTCGACGCCGCATCCCTTTAAAAACCGGGCAGTCTCCTGTAGCGCCAGAAACAGTTCGCGGTTATTCTTCTGTATCGTATCCTGCGACAACAGGATCAGATTGCTCTTTCGTTTCGACCAAGCGTTCAGGACACAGCAACGCGCCAGGGCCTGAGGAAATTCCGCCGACTCCGGCCCTGCTCCGTTTAGGAGCGCTTCGATCTGCTTTTGTTTCGGGTAAATGACATCGGCGATCCGCTGATAGACACGGGCCTCGGCATCCAGATGCGCCTTCTTCTCCTTCAGTTTGTTTTCCACTTCGATCAGATCGTTTTCCTCACTGAGGATCTCATTGGCCGAAGTCAGACGCCGATTCTCCTTATGGAGCTGCGTCTCATCCTGAGTCCAAAAGGCGTAACCCGTCCAAAGTTTCATGCCGGACAGACGCGTGTCTTCGTCCAGATAACAAGGCTTTGTAAGCGCCTCCTTAAGCTGCGCAGGATCGGCAACCACAGGAATGGCACTCCGATAGACCGGCGTCAACGACCAGTCTGTGATCATTACGGGCAATGTCAGTTTTTCGAAGAATTCCACATGGTTTTCATTATGCGGGATCAGACGCCCGCGGATGCAGGCTTCGAAGATGGCCAGCATGCCGAAGCAACGGATCTCCGGGCTGTTATACATTCGCCGCAGGTCGTTGCGCGCCAAAACCAGATAGAGCTGCATCTCCAGAAAGATCCAGACTCCCAAAACGACCAAAACCATGACCATCACGCCGACCGAGCGTTTTCGCGTTACGCGCAACAGGATCACAAAGCCCATAAACGTCGAAAGACACATCCACAGGAGCAGCAGATAGAACCCGATGCCATAGGAATAGGTGCCCGATTTCATCATCAACTCACTCAATGGGATCTCGGGAATGTAGATGCTCTTATGCAGATCGTTGGTCAGGGCAAAAATGCTCAGGAGTACCGCAGGGATCAAAAGGTAAGCCTCTCGCCACGTGCCGCCCTGTTTATCGCCTCGGCGAATGCGGATCGCCGTCATAAAGAACAGGGTCGGGATCAGCAGTTCCGGCACCCAATAGGCATAGTCCACGTGACGGCACACCCACACGTTATCGACGACCGCGCGATATTTAAAGGTACGCAGCCCGATAAACGCCAGCATCAGGATCGCCGAAGCAACGATGTAATCCCGGGCCTTCGTGGGCAGAAGCCGCACGAATACGGAACGCAGCCAAAACAGAAGCATTCCGGAAAACAG
>JAFZPG010000027.1 GCA_017550425.1 Lachnospiraceae bacterium
CAGTGCCTTCAGCATGATCTTCACGAACTCAACGACAACACCGGATACCGGGCCGAACGTCATGCCCGCAATGATCGCCGGGATGTCGGAAAAGTCCATCTTATACATGGTCGGCGGCGCGAAGAACACCGGGAACTCGAAAAACATCAGCACGGCAGCGATAGCGCTGAGCATGCCGCAGACCGTTACGGTCAATGTGTTCATCCGCACGCGCTTCTGGCCGTTGATCTTGTACGCGATGCTCTCCAGCAGGAGAGAAAGCACGATCAGGCCCACGGCGGTCCCGACTACGACCCCGAAGAAACCGAGGTTGTCTTTGATCGACGATGCAAACTTGGAGAGATTTTTTCCCAAGTCATACCCTTCGGCGGCTTTTTCCGCCACTACAGTTACAGTTTTTTGAATCATTTTTTCCTCCGATCCGGGGATCGAAACATGGAGTTGGTACGAACGGACGTAACACGGTTCCGACAAAAAAATAAGTCTGCGCGAGAGGCTCTCACACAAACTTCGGGCTCAGAACACACGCAGGCAGACACGCCGCGCGAAACGTTCGTTTTTTCTCTTCTCTCATCCAGACTTCGTGCTTACGCACGTTACTGTCGGTTCAGGAATCGCACCTGATCTGTCAGCATACGCCGACTCGCGGACTCTACCGCCGGTAAGGAATCTCACCTTGCCCCGAAGATGTTATGTTATGATACAAGGGTCGAAAAGTCGGCAATGCGGAAGCTTGCTTACGCCATTGCGACCTTGAGACCCGAACAAACATGAGCCGTTACGATTTCGAAGAAATCGAAGAGACGGCGAATGCTTGTAGGATTTCGAGAGCGCGCAGCGCGGAGAAATCCGTGTATCATAACGATACATAAGCATTAAGCAATGCGGAAGCTTGCTTACGCTATTGCGACCTTGCTCTTGTTGTCTTTCGACACCGATATCGTATCACGGCTCAGCCCGCTTGTCAACCGATTTGTGAAAAAAGTAACAACCGCGCCCTCGCACCGTCACGCAGCGAAGTTTTTCAGCATACAGCCGTTGAAAATTCCGGAGATTTGTGATTCCCCCGTGATTCTGTGGTATAATTGCTATAGGTAATGATCCTTCGTTCTGTCGAATGAAATAAACATGAAAGGAAGGCACGGTCTGCCCGGCAGGATCGCGCCGCAGGTACGCATATGAAACGCAGGATTCTGGATTATATGAAACATATTGACGATCTTCTCGCGGCAAACGCGCCCGATACCGATTGGGAGGAAGTGCGCAGGGAACACCTCATTCAGGTCGGTTTCTTTCAGCATGAGCGCCTCATTCACCTGATGGTGACGCTCGCCTTCGCGATCTTCACCTTTATGTCGCTCGGCTTCCTGCTGGCCGACTTCCAGCTCATGCTGGTCATTCTCTTTGCACTGCTCCTGGTGCTGCTTATTCCCTACATTTCCCACTATTACCTTTTGGAAAATGGTGTGCAATACATGTATAAACAGTACGATGCCATGACGGAGCGAATAAAGGCAACGACGTAACAAAGCATAGCGAATAATCAAAACGGGCCATCCGCCGATGCGGATGGCCCGTAAATTATATGCGTATTCTCAATGACTACTTCGTAAATGATAATTCCATCGACATCCCGGCCATAGTGAAAGGGAAGGAGATCGTGTTGCCGCTGGCCTTATACTCACCTATCGAATTACCTTCAACGTAAAACTTCTTGCTGTCATAAGTCAACTGATAGGATTGACCCTGAATGACCATCGTTGCGTTCTTGCTATCTTTGATCTCAAGATATCCTATGGAGTCAACTGACTTTCCTTGCGCTTTTGCGGCCGCTACAGCATCTATACCATTAAACATAAGCGAAGAAATGGTATACTTACCGGTTTTCAGGCCACCGCCGCCGCATCCTACGAGTGCCAACGCAAAGCAAAGTGCGAGCACTAATGATAAAACTCTTTTCATTTTTTTCATTTTTATTCCCTCCTACGGAATGTTTTTGGAAAATCCAAGGTGATTGTATCAGATTCCCTATGAAAAATCAAGGAAATTTGAATCAATTCAAAGAAAGCACGCAAACATTCCGGTCATTTAAACGCGATGGTGATCTCGGTCCCCTGGCCGGCTTCGCTTTCCACCGTGATCTCACCGTCGTGCAGCGCCGCCACATGCTTCACGATCGCAAGGCCCAGCCCCGTGCCGCCGCTCCGCTTCGACCGGCTTTTATCCACGCGGTAGAAACGCTCGAAGATACGATCCTGATGCTCCTTCGGAATACCGATGCCGGTGTCCTTCACCGACAGCAGGACCACGCCGCGGTTCGCCGAAACATTCACGAACACCTGGCCGCCCTCGTTGTTGTAGCGGATGGCGTTGTCGCACAGATTGAAGATGAGTTCCTCCATCATGGTGCGATCCGCCTTCATATGTGCCGGCTTACCGTCGACGTGCAGCGTCACCTTATGCTCCGCCGCGCTCGCCTTCAGGTTCTCCACGCAGGACTGCGCGATCTCCAGCAAGTTCACATTTTCCATGTCCACCTGGATCTGCGCGGTATCCAGCTCCGACAGGCGGATGATATCATCGATGAGCATCAGCAGGCGGTTCGAATTCCGATGGATCTCGTCCGCGAAATGCTTCTGGTCTTCCGCGCTCCCCATCCCGCTGGCTATGAGCTCGGCGTAGCCGGAGATCGCCGTCAGCGGTGTCTTCAGCTCATGAGAGACATTGGCCGTAAACTCGCTGCGCATGCGATCGTTCTTCAGGATCTCTTCATGCTGCGCGCGCATGGTCTGCGCCACGGGCTCGAGCTCGCGGTACAGTTCCACCGACGTATCCTCCGGGTTCTCCGTCAGGCGTTCCACCGGCTCGACGATCCTGCGGACGATATGGCGGCACAGCAGCACGGCGATCAAAAGTCCCACGATCACGACCGCAGTCAGCCCCAGATACAAATAGGGCGAATGCAGCGGCAGCGCATTTTCGCTGTCTGTCAGGCCGATGACCAACGTTGTCAGAAAGCAGGCGCCGATGACCATAGCAACGACCATCACTGTCAGATAAACCGTGGCTTGTTTTTTCATAGGCAGTCCCTCCTATCCTCTGTGCGGCTCGGATTCCATCATATAACCGACGTTGCGCACCGTCTTGATCATGCTCCCGGCATCCTTAAGTTTCTGCCGGAGCGTTTTGATATGCATGTCCACCGTACGGGTCTCGCCCTCGTAATCTTCGCCCCACACGCGTTCCATGATGCGGCTGCGCGAAAGCACGATCCCGTTATTCTGCATCAGATAACGCAGAAGTTCAAATTCTTTATACGTCAGGTCGCAGGGTTGCCCCGAAACCGTTACCAGATAACGATCGTCATCCAGGATCACCGGTCCCAGTTCCATGCAGGAACGCACCGGCTCTGCATCCTCCTTCGGCGTCTCCACGCGGCGCAGCAGCGCCTTCACGCGGGAAATGAGTTCCAGCACGCCGAAAGGCTTTGTGATGTAGTCATCCGCGCCGTAATCGAGGCCGCGGACCTTATCCATTTCAGAGGATTTCGCGGTCACCATGATGACCGGAACGCGCGCTGTCTCCCGGTTTCTGCGGATCTTCTGCAGGATGGACAGGCCGTCCTCCTCGGGCAGCATGATGTCCAGCAGGACCAGCTTAGGGATCTCGGAGGCCAGGCCGGCATAAAACTGCTGCGCCGTCTCGAACTCACGTATCTCGTAGCCGCTGTTCTTCAGCGCAAACGACTCGATCTCCCGGATATTCCGATCATCTTCCACAATGTAGATCAACGCCTCTGCCATGGATCCCACCTCCCTATCTTGCAAATTGTTTTTCTTCTTTCCTTTTCGGAACCCGCCATGAACACCCTAAGAGTGCGCTAAGGTGCTCCGCGCATATATGATCTCAATCGTCCGGCGATGGTTTGCGATTACAAGCCGGGCATTGGATCGAGCTGATGAATATCCCGGCAAATGAGAAGCCGCCGGATATTCACAGCGAAGTGACCTGCCCGGCGGTGATCGCAACCATCACCGGGAAGATTGAAAACAAGTTCTATGCGGAGTGCATTAGCGCACCCGCGGAAATATCACGGGCGGGTTCCGAAGACTACCTCGCCTTTATTGGTAATCACAATGTTCTTTACACTCTTTGTCGAATAGTCGTTTGCCAGGTTGAAATTCGACCAGTCGGACTTCGTGATGCGGATCTGCACCTGTATCTCTCCGCCCTTACCCAGTTTTCCTGCGTCAGGCAGTTGGATCTTGCATACGGTGTCCGCGTCGGTTCCTTTTGCATCGGCAAATGTACCGCTCACGCCCTTCAACTCGCTGTAGCCACCGGATGAGATCGAACTGTAGTCATTCCAGAAGGACAGGCCGCCGGCCGCATCCTTCGTGAAATAGTACTCGATCGCCAGATCCTTTACGTCCAGATAACCATCGGACTTATTCGTGATCTTCAGCATCATGGAGATCGTGTTTCCGTTCGCCTGCATCGCGCCGGCGTTATTCTCTACTGTCAGCACCGCGCTCGACGCCGCCTTCTCGGAAGGAGAAACGGTGCCGCCCTGACCGCCTTGGTTACCCTGGCCACCCTGGTTCTGATTGCCCTGACCGCCCTGGTTCTGATTGCCGTTCGGGTTCAGCACGACCTGTTTACCCGCGGAAGAACCGGAGGCCGGCTCGGTACCGAACACGAGCTTGCCGTCGTCGTACAGCGCCAGCGAAGCCGCGCGGGTCACCTGACCCTGGGCCACCGAAGCAATCGCCGCAAACGAAGGATCGTTCGTGTCATCCCAGATGCCTCCCGCGTTGCGGATGCGGAACTGCACTTCTTTTTTGTAACTCGACTGGCCGCCCGGATAGATCTTCGAACCTGTGAAATCGATCGACGCATAGTAGATATGCTTCTCTTCGTCCCACGCGTAGATGCCGCCGAGAGCGCCCGCCGCCATATAGTTGTTCGTCAGCTGCAGATCGGCTGCGCTGCCGCCCGCCGCGTAGACCTCAGACAGGTCCATGTAGTAACGGAGTTCGAGTTTATCCGTCACGCGCGCCGGATATCCGGTCTTGTTGTAGATATATGCCTTGATCTCGATGAAATCCTGGCCTTTGACGTTCGCCCCGGCCTCCACATAGAGTTCGTCGTCCGTGATCTTCTCCACGGCGCCGAAATCCTTCAGTGTCTGGCCTTTGAACTCCGCATAAAGCGCGGCCAATGCACCGGTAAATCCTGCGTTGTAGTCGCAGGCTACTTCGTTCTTGTTGTAATCCGAAACGACGTCGTTGTAGCCGTCGGATGCGTCCGGACCGCCGACCAACGCGCCGAACAGCGTGTGGCGATGGTTCGCGGGTTCGTTCTGATTATCCGCCCAGGAACCGTGCGCCGTACGATGGTGCGGGTGCTCCGGCGGGTTCTCGCCGAAACCGACTACGAAACTGCGTCCGCTCGAACCGAGGGCATAATTGATCTGGTTCACGCCGAAATCATGGTAGATCTTCTTTTTATCCGCCGGGCAGATGTCGCTGCGGCTGTAGACCAGCGCGAGAAACGCCGTCGTCGTGGAATATCGCAGATTTCCCCAGCCGTCGATGAACGCCATCCCCTTCGGGGAGTAGGTCACCTTCTTGCCGTTGTGACCGACCGTCCAGGTGTCGAGGTTATGCTCGATCTCATCTTTGTAGGCCTTCTCGCCGGTGATCCGCGCGAGCAGAAGGTTCGCGCCGAAGGTGGAATTGTCCCAGCACATCGCCCAGTCGTAGTCGGCCGATGTCTTTTTTGCTGCTTCTTTTGCCGCGGTCAGATAGGCGTTGTCGCCGGTCGCGATGTAGAGCCAGGTCGCGGACCAGCACAGTTCGTCCCAGAAACCGCTCCACGATTTGTAGAAATCATTGGCCGCGGTGTAGCCCGCGTCGCTGCGGGTCGAATCGGCAAATGCGTAGAGTTCCTTTGCGTGTTTTAAGCACAGTGCGGAATAGGTCGGGTCGCTGTCTTTGAAGACCACGGAGGCCGCCGCCAGGGACGCCGCCGCCTGACCCGCTACGCACGAGCCGGGGCTCGATTTGTCGACCTTATAGACCGGGCGGTCC